>JAYUBX010000061.1:0-11951 GCA_043740665.1 Candidatus Neomicrothrix sp. | reverse complement strand
CCCGACGATGGACACGGCGATGTCGGGGCCCGCAAGAAGCGGGCCGTCAAGGGCGCCGCCACGCTGATCGACGACCTCGACTACGTACTCGACGTGCCGGCCAGCCACGTGGCCTGGGTCGAGGGGTCACCCGATGCGCCGGTTCTGCGGGTGGCCCCCATCGATGTCGCCGAGGTGTTGCGGACCTCGCTCTGGCAACGCGGCACCGTGATCCTCACCAGTGCCACCATCTCGCCGACGCTGGGCGAACAGCTCGGCCTCGACACCGGTGACTTCGACCAGATCGACGTCGGCAGCCCGTTCGACTATCCGACCAACGCGTTGTTGTACTGCGCGGCCCACCTGCCCGATCCCCGCAAGCCCGACTTCGAGGAGCAGCTCCACCAGGAGATCGAAGCGCTGATCGTTGCCGCCGGCGGCCGCACCCTCGCGCTGTTCACCAGCTACCGCGCCATGCACGCGGCGGTCGACGCCCTGCGACCTCGCCTGCCGTGGCCGGTGCTGACCCAGAACGACTTCCCGAAGCCAGCGCTCATCGAGCGGTTCGCAGCGGACGAGTCGACGTCGCTGTTCGCCACCATGGGCTTCTGGCAGGGCATCGACGTGCCAGGACCATCGCTGAGCCTGGTCACCATCGACCGGCTGCCGTTCCCGCGCCCCGACGAGCCGCTGCTGCAGGCTCGTCGCGAACGGGCCCGCGCCGACGCCTTTCGGGTCGTGGATCTGCCTCGCGCCGCCACCATGCTCGCCCAGGGCGCCGGCCGCTTGATCCGCACCTCGACCGACCGCGGGGTGGTCGCCATCCTCGACTCGCGGCTGGCCACCAGCGCCAGCTACCGATGGGAGATCGTATCGGCCCTGCCACCCATGCGGCGCACCCGGGACCGCGCCGAGGCCGAGACGTTCCTGCGAGCGATCCGTGACCGAGACCAACCGGAGGAAGCCGAAGATCAGTAGCCGAGACGCTCGAGGGCGCTGGCCTGACGCTGCCAGTCCTTGTCGACCTTGACGAACAGCTCGATGAAGGCCCCTTCCGGCAGCTGGGCCCGCACCGCAATACCCACCGCCTTGAGCACCGCGCCCTTCTTGCCGATCACGATGCCCTTCTGCGAATCGCGTTCGACCAGGATCTCGCACCGGATTCGCGGCCACTCCCACTCGGTGACCCGGGTGGCGATCGAATGGGGCAGCTCCTCGCGGGTGATGGCCAGCAACTGCTCACGCACCAACTCGGCGACCCAGAACGCTTCGGGCACGTCGGTGACCATGTCGTCGGGGTAGTACTGCGGTCCCTCGGGCATGCGGCCGAGCAGGTGCTCGACCAGTTCGGGCACCCCTTCCCCGGTCTGGGCCGACACGGGAAAGAACTCCTGCAGGTCGAGCTGGTCGGCGGCCTTGGCCAACTGGGTGAGCACCTGGTCGGGTGAGGCCACGTCGACCTTGTTGACCACCACCACCGCGTTGCGCGGCACACGCGACGCCACGAAGCGATCGCCGGGGCCGATCGGCGCGGTGGCGTCGACCACCAGGCACACCACGTCGACGTCACCGATGGCGCCGGTGGCGGTGGTGTTCAGTCGCTCGCCCATCAACGACCGCGGCTTGTGGATGCCGGGGGTGTCGACGAAAACGATCTGGGCGTCGGGTCGGTTCAGCACCCCGCGCACCTGGGTGCGGGTGGTCTGCGGCTTGTCCGAGACGATACTGACCTTGGTGCCCAGCACCCGGTTGAGCAGGGTGGACTTGCCCACGTTGGGTCGCCCGACCAGGGTCACGAATCCGGACCTCATGACGACAGCTCCTGATCTCGGCGAGTCGCGGCTGGCCTGGATGACGACGGGGATTCGGACGGGCTGATTCGCACTCGGCCGATACGCCGACGCGCCACCCGCTCGGCTTGCAGCACCAGATCATCGCAGACGATCTGCTCACCCTCCGCCGGCACGTGCCCGAGCAGATGGAACATCAGGCCACCGATGGTGTCCCAGTCCCCCTCGGGCAGCACCGCGCCGAGCAGTTCGTTGACCTCGTCGATCGGCATGCCGGCCATCACCCGCACCGATCCGTCGGCCACCTGCTCGACCATGGGCTCCTCGCGGTCGTACTCGTCGAGGATCTCGCCGACCAGTTCTTCGAGCAGATCCTCGAGCGTGACCAAACCCGCGGTGCCGCCGTACTCGTCGACGACGATCGCCATGTGCACCCGCTCGGCCTGCAGCTCGGGCAACAACTCGGCGATGCGTTTGGTCTCGGGCACGAATTTGGCGTCGCGCATCAGCTCGGCCACCCGACGATCGCCGTGGCCGTCGCGCTCGGCCCGCATGAGGTCCTTGGCGTAGACGAGCCCGACCACGTCGTCGATGCCCTCGCCGCTGATGGGCACCCGGCTGAAGCCGTTGAGGATCATCACCTCCATCACGTCGTTGACCAGAAAGTCGCTGGACACCGTGATCATGTCGGGCCGCGGCCTCATCACCTCGCGCACGATCGTGTCGCCGAACTCGATGATCTGCAGGATCAGGTCGCGTTCTTCCTCCTCGATGACATCCTCTTCGACGGCGGCGTCGGCCAGCGCCATCAGTTCTTCCTCCGACACGAAGGGGCCTTCCTTCAGGCCCTTGCCCGGCAGCACCACATTGGCCAGACCGATGAGGCCGCGCGAGATCATCCGCACGGGCCAGAAACGAGCCAGGGCGGCGATGGGACGCGCCGCCAGCAGGGCGGACTGCTCGGGGTTCTGGATCGCCCACGTCTTGGGCGCCGCCTCGGCCAGGACGAACACGAACACGACGTTGAGGAACGCAGCGATGGCCACCCCCCACCCACCGAACCAGTGGTTGGCCAGGATGCCGGTGAGGGTCGCCATGAGCATCTGACACATCAGCACCATGAGCAGCACCGGATTCAGAAATCGTTCGGGGTGCGCGGTGAGCCACAGCAACTTGGCCGAACCGGGCCGGTCGTCGTCGGCCAGGGCCTGCGCCTTGGTCCGTGTCATACGGGTGAGCGCCGTCTCGGACAACGCCAGAAAGGTCGAGGTCACGAACAACACCACGATGACGACGATCATGATCATGTCGGCGCCGGCGATCGACCCGACGACGGCCGTACCGTGGGTCACGGGGCCCACGGATCTCGGGCCAACGGGCCGTAGAACTGATCGAGCAACTCGCGCTCGCGGCCCTGCATGGCAGCCGCTTCGGCCGGCTCGGCGTGATCGCGACCGAGCAGGTGCAAGATGCCGTGCACGACGAGCAGGGCGATCTCGTCGTCGAACGCACCGGCATGACCAGGGGCATTGGCCGCGGCGATCGCCGGGCAGATCACCACGTCACCCAGCAACAGCGGCATGTCATCGAGATCGGGCATCTCGCGATCGGGACCCGGACCGCCCTCGTCGGGCCACCGCCCACTGGGAGCCAACTCACCGTCGATCGGGAACGACAGCACATCGGTGGGTCCGTCGACCTCCATGAAGTCATGGTTGAGCGACACGATGGTTTCCTGGTCGACGAAGAGCAACGACAGCTCGGCCTCGCCGCGCACCGACTCGGCCGCCAGCACCTGCTCGGCGAGGGTGCCCCACCGGGCCACCTCGACCGGCTGGTCGTTCTGCTCGTCGGCCACGAACACCGTCACGACACCTTCGCCCGCACCCCGCCGCCGGTACGAGGGACGGAACGGTCGCAGGGTCATGTCGGAGCAGGACCGCTCGGACTGGCCCCCGCCGCGGCGCGCTCGTAGGCGTTGACGATGTCCTGCACGATGCGGTGCCGCACCACGTCACTGCTGGACAGGTGCACGAAGGCCAGACCGTCGATGCCACCGAGCACCGACTCGAGCCCGGGCAGGCTGCTGCGGCCGCCAGGCACGTCGACCTGCGTCGTGTCGCCGGTGATCACCGCCTTCGACCCGAAGCCGATGCGGGTGAGGAACATCTTCATCTGCTCGGGCGTCGAGTTCTGGGCCTCGTCGAGGATGATGAAGCTGTTGTTCAGCGTGCGCCCCCGCATGAAGGCCAACGGGGCGACCTCAACCGCGCCACGGTCGAGCAGCCGCTGAGCGCCTTCGGCTTCGACCATGTCGTACAGCGCGTCGTAGAGCGGCCGCAGATAGGGATCGACCTTGGCCATCAGATCGCCGGGCAGAAACCCGAGCCGTTCGCCGGCCTCGACCGCCGGACGGGTCAGGATGATGCGTTCGACCTCTTTGGACTGCAGGGCCTGCACCGCCATCGCCACCGCCAGCCAGCTCTTGCCGGTGCCGGCCGGCCCCAGACCGAAGGTGATGACGTTGTTGCGGATGGCGTCGACGTAGCGCTTCTGGCCACTCGACTTGGGCCGGATGGTTCGGCCCCGCGACGACCGCAGCACCTCGGCCGACAGCACCTCGGACGGCGACTCGTCGGCGTTCACCATGTCGATCGTGCGGCGCAGCACACCCGGTTCGAGGGCGTGACCCTGCTGCAACAGCACGACGAGCTCTTCGAAGAGCCGCCCGACGCGAGCGGCCCCTTCACCGTCGACCGTGATCTCGTTGCCGCGCACGTGCACCGTGCTGCCGGGGAAAGCCGTCTCGATCTGTCGGAGCAGCTCGTCGCGTTGGCCCAGCAGACCCACCATCAGGTGGTTGCCGGGAACATTGATCTTGACTTGCGTCGCTGCCATCGAACGGCCATCTCTACACGGGAGTACAGGTCGGGTGAGACGATAAGCGTAGTGACTGCCCATCCCATCCGGCCGATCGTTGTTTTACGCTCAGTCGGTGACCGAGCCGCCGCCACCGCCCGCCGATGACGGATCGGACGATCTGGCCCTCGACCTGGCGCTGGACGAACTGAACCGATGGGTCGCCGACGCCCAGGTCGACGAGGCCGTCGCCCAACGTCGGCGCACGGCGTGGCTGCGCCGCCAGGACGACGAAGCGGTCACGCTGACCGGCGTGCTCACCGACCTGGGCGAGCGCGGCAACCCCGTGGTCGTGACCTCGACGACCGGCCGCCGCCATCGGGGCGTGATCGTCGCGGTGGGGCCCGACGTCATCGAGCTACAAGTGACCGATGGTCCGCTGGTGCTGCTGGCCCTGACCGCCCTGGTGGCGGTGCGCAGCCATCCCGACGACGTGGCCGCCCGGGGCGAGCGGCCACCGCTGGCGACCGGCATCACTTTGGCCGGAGCGCTCAGCCGACGGGCGGGTGATCAGGGTGACGTGACGGTCGTAGCCGTGAACGGCGACGTCTCGAGCGGCACCGTGCTGGCCATCGGGCACGACGTGATGACCCTGCGGCTACACCAGGGAGGGGTCGTCTACCTGGCGCTGTCGTCGGTCGCCGAAGTGGGCGTGGCGGTGTCGGGATAGAGGTGCTCGAGGGTGCCCGGCTCGATGCGGCATGCGTCGATGAAGACGTCGACATCGCTGGCTTTCAGGCGGATGACTCGGCCGAATCGGTAGGCCGCGATCTGCGCCTCGTCGATGAATCGATAGAGCGTTCGCGGCGTGATGCCCAGCCGCACGGCCGCTTCGCCCGTGCTGAGCCAATGGATCTGGTCGTCCGACGGTTGCGTAGTCACGCCCAGGACTATACCCTTTTCGACCCCTTTTCACGAGTTTCGATACCCCGAAAGATCCTCCGCCGCTGGTGTGACTGATGTCATCTTGAACGGTGGGGGCGGCCACCGTACGTTGCTCCTGCGGACCACGCGGCTGGCGGATGCGGCGGAACCCGATGCCCGGCGGTACCCAACAGGGTCGAACCCAAACGGCCGACGCGCTCCTCCCGAGCGCCGACTTCGGCGACGGTGGCGACGGTGGGCGCCCCTCGCCCCGGGGCCCGGGGCCGGCTCGTATCCGGCGGCGTTCATCCCTGCCGTCGAGCCGAGCGGTCGTCGGTGGCCTGCTCATCGCGGTGGCCCTGGTCGCGGTCTTCCTGGTGGCATCGGGCGCAACCGAAGGACCCACCCAGCAGGCGGTCATCGCTCGCCGACCAATCGCCATTGGTCACCGGTTGACTGCCGACGATCTCGACCTGGCGGGCGTCGACGTACCCGATCCGACCCGCGCCCGACTGTTCACCACGCTCGACGCCGCCGTCGGCGCCATCACCGTCGCGCCCCTCGATGCCGATGAGCTGATCGGCCGGGCCGCGGTGGTCACCACTGGCGGGGACCCCGCCGATACCCATGATTTCTCGTTTCCGGTCGACCGTGAGCGGGCGGTGAACGGTCACCTGCAACCGGGCGAGACCCTCGACGTGCTGGCCACCTACGGAACCGGCGACGCCGCCCGCACCGAAGTGGTGGCACGCGGGGTTCGCCTGCTCGACCTCGAGGACGCGGGCAAGGCGACCATCGGCTCGAACGGCAAGGTGGTGGTGACCCTGGCCATGACCAGCGCCGACGAGGTGCTCCGGGCCGCCCACGCCAGCGAGGTGGCGGCCATCACCCTGGTACGAGCCGATGGCGCGTCGTCCGCCGGTGGTGCCGATCGCTATCCGGCCGAGACCACCGGCCGCGCCGCCTCGTCGACCGGGGCAACGCCGTGAGCGCCGATCGCTACCGCCTGCTCGGGTTGGCCCGGCCGCGGGCGACCTGGTTCCGCGATCTCAGCCGCTGGGCCACCAGCGCCGCCCTGCCGGTCGAATTCGTGAAGTGCGTCGCCACCGACGAACTGCTGGCCCGGCTGCAGAGCGGACGGATCTTCTCGGCCGTCGTGCTCGACTCGGGCCTGTCGACCCTCGACCGCGATCTCATCGATGTCGCTCGCGAGGCCGGTGCCGCGGTGATCGTGATCGACGACGGCCATACCCGCCGCGACTGGCCGGCGCTGGGGGCCGACGCGGTGCTCCCCGACACCCTCGACCGGGGGCTGCTGCTGGCCACGCTCGTCGCCTGCGCCCCACCGCTGTCAGGGCCCGACCTCGAAGGGGGAACCGTGGTTCCCTCGCCGGCGGTGGGCTGGCGCGGGCGATTGATCGCGGTCACCGGTCCGGCCGGCGGCGGACGATCCACCGTCGCCATGGCGCTGGCCCAGGGGCTGTCGGCCCCGGCCGACCAGACGGGGACGGTCGTGCTCGCCGATCTGGCGCTTCACGCCGACCAGGCGTTGCTGCACGATGCCGGCGACGTGATGCCCGGCGTCCAGGAGCTCACCGAGGCCCACCGTCGCGGCGTGCCGAGCGCCGCCGACATCGTCGGGCTCACCTTCGCCCTCGACGACCGGGGCTACCACCTACTGCTGGGGCTGCGGCGCCATCGCGACTGGACCGTCTTGCGGGGTCGATCGGTCGAGGCCGCGATCGATGGGCTGCTCCGCGCCTACCGCCTGGTGGTGGCCGACGTCGACGCCGATGTCGAGGGTGACGACGAGGTCGGCTCGGTCGACGTCGAAGACCGCAATCTGTTGGCCCGCTCGACCGCCCGACGGGCCGACCTGGTCGTGGTGTCGGCGCCGCCCACGCTCGTCGGGCTGCGCCGGTTGGTGGTCACCATCGACGATCTGCGCCGGCTCGGGGTCGATCCCACCCAGGTGCTGCCGGTCATCAACCGGTCGCCCCGCCGGGGTCGCCATCGGGCCGAGATCACCCTGGCCGTCGCCGAGCTCTGTCGCTCGGCTCATGCCGATCTGAGGTCCCTCCCGTCACCGGTTTTCATCCCCGAACGGCGAGGCCTCGACGATCTCATCCGCAGCGGCAGCCCGTTGCCGCGACCGCTGGTGGCGCCGGTGACGGCCGCGGTCCTGGCCCTGCTCGACCGCCAGCCCCTGATCTCGGCCGCCATCGACGCGTTCGAGCCGGTGGCGGTCACCCCCGGTTCGCTCGGCTCGTGGGCCGAAAACGAGGCGGCCGGATGACCGACCGCTCAGGTGCCGGTGAAGTTGGCCGGGCGCTTCTCGAGAAACGCCCGAGGCCCTTCCTTGGCGTCGTTGCTGGCCATGACACCCATGCCGATCTCCATCTCCTTGGCGTAGGCCTCGGCCTCGGGCAGGCCGTCGGCGGCCAAGGCGGCCGCCTTGATGCCCTGCACCGCCAACGGACCGTTGGCAGCCACCTTCTCGGCCAACCCGCGGGCTCGGGTCAGCGCCTGGCCGTCGGGCACGGCGTGGCCGATCAGGCCGAGCCGCTCGGCGTCAAGACCCGAGATCGGCTCACCCACCAGCATGATCTCCATGGCCTTGGCCCACGGAATCTGGCGGGTCAGTCGCACCGTGGTGCCGCCCATCGGAAACAGCCCGCGTTGCACTTCGGTCAGCCCGATCTTGGCCCCTTCGCCGGCGATGCGGATATCGGTCGCCTGCAGGATCTCGAGGCCACCGGCATAGCAGTAACCCTCGACCGCGGCGATCAGGGGCTTGCGGGTGCGGTATTCCTTCAGGAAGCCCTTGAAGATCAGCGAGAAGTCGGTGCGGATGCGCTCCTCGAACTCGTCCTGGGCCGGCTTGCCCGACAGCATCGCTCCGACCAATCGGTCGAGGTCGGCGCCGGCCGAGAAGTCGCCGCCGGCACCGGTCAGGATCGCCACCCGGATGTCGTCGTCGGCGTCGATCAGATCCCAGGCGTCGCACAGCCGGCACAGCACTTCGGCGTTGAAGGCGTTGCGCTTCTCGGGACGGTTCAGGGTGACGGTCACGATGTGGCCATCTCGCTCGACCAGCACGGCGGGTTCGGTCATGGGGCTTCCTTCCGGGTGCGGCACGATCGCTCGGTCATCCGAGCCGGCCGAACCCTAGCCACGCGCCTGACGCATCGTCAGATGAGGCCGTCGTGACGGCGAGGACAACCGTGTCCGAGGACGAGATCAACCCGTTGGTCGAAGTCGAACAACGGGTGCAGGCGCGAGCCAAAGAACGGGCGCTCGACATGGGCGGCCCCGAGGGCGAGTCGGGGCTGCGGGCCATGATCGCCGACGAGATCGAGCAGTGGACCGACGACTTCCGGCGGGGGCTACGCGCCTTCGATCTGGCCAGTCCCGACGACGTGGCCGAGCGGGCGTTCAACAACCTGGCGCGGTACGGACCGCTCACCGCCCTGCTCGATGATCGCGACGTATGGGAGATCATGATCAACGCGCCCAGCGCGATCTTCGTGAAGCGTCACAGCGGCCCGTCGGGCTACCACGACGATGTCTTCCACGACGGCGATCACCTCACGCGTACTCTGACCAAGCTGCTCGACGACGCCTCGACCAGCCACCGCAAGCTCGATCCGGCCGAAGGGCTGCAGGATGCGCAGCTCGACGATGGATCCCGCCTGCACATCGTCCACGCGGACGTGAGCCGGGGCGGCCATCCCATGGTCAACATCCGCCGATTCACCGGCGTCGCCTTCCGGTCGTTGGACGAATTGGTCGAGCGCGACATGCTCAACCCGCAGGTCGCCAGGTTCCTGACCGCCTGCGTACGCGCCAACCTGTCGATCGTGTTCGCCGGTGCCCCCGGCTCGGGCAAGACGACGCTGCTGTCGTGTTGCGCGGCCGAACTCGATCCGGCCAAGCGGGTCGTCATCGCCGAGGAGGTATTCGAGGCCGACGTTCCGCTGGCCAATGTCGCGAGCATGCAGACCCGTGCGGCCCGAGCCGACCGGCCCGCCGTCGACCTGCGACGGCTGGTGTCGGGCTTCCTGCGGATGGCCCCCGACGTCGCCATCGTGGGCGAAGTCCGCGATCGCGAAGCGCTGCCGCTGCTGCTCACGCTGTCGTCGGGGGTCAAGGGATTCACCACCATTCATGCCGGGTCGGCCCGCCAAGCCCTCACCCGGCTGCGCTTCGTGTGCCAGTTGTCCGACACCGCCAACGAGGTGCCCATGGCCGCCTTGAACAGTCTGGTCAGCGAAGCCGTCGACCTGGTGGTGTTCTGCCGACGCACCGCCGACGGACCCCAGGTCGCCGAGGTCATCGCCGTCGAAGACCTGGCCGCCGGACCCGAGGCCACCCACTTCACCGTCACCGAGGTCTTCGCCCGGCGGGGCGCCACGAGTCAGCTCGAATGGACGGGCAACCTGCCGGCCCGAGCGGCCCGGGCCTTCGCCGACGCCGGCCTCGATCTGCAGACCGTCATCGACCACCCCCAGGGTTCTGGATGGGAGGCGTTTTGATGGCGCTGGTGCTGGCAGTGGCGGCCGGCTACGGCGTCCACCTCGTCTACACCGCCACCGTGGCCGGCTGGGCGGGACTCGGCCCGGGACCCCGTCGCTCCACCCCTCGAGCGGCCACACCAGGCGTGCGGCAACGAGCCGTCCAGTGGCTCACCCAGGCCGGCCTGGGTGAGGTCGGTCCGCTCGAGTTCGCCGCCGTCCTCGGTGCCCTCTTCGTGCTCGGTGCCGCCGTCGGCGCCGCCGTGTTCGGCGGGGCGTTGCCGGCCCTGATCCTCGGATTGTTCGCGGGGTCGGCCCCGGTTGCCACCTACCGCCGACGGCGCCTCACCCGCATCGAGAAGGCCCGAGACGCGTGGCCGCGACTCATCGAGGAGATCCGCATCCTCACCGGCAGCGCCGGGCGCTCGGTGCCCCAGGCGTTCTTCGAAGTCGGCCTGGCCGGTCCCCCCGAACTTCGGGCCGCGTTCGAGGCCGCTCATCGCGAATGGCTGCTCTCCACCGACTTCGGCCGCACCCTCGACGTGGCCAAGCGCCGGCTGGCCGACCCCACCGCCGACGCCACCTGCGAAACGCTGCTGATCGCTCACGAGTTGGGCGGCACCGACCTCGACGGCCGGCTCAACGCCTTGGCCGACGACCGCCGTCAGGACATGCAGGGCCGCAAGGATGCCCGCGCCGGCCAGGCCGGCGTGCGTTTCGCCCGACGGTTCGTGCTGGTCGTGCCGCTGGGCATGGCCATGGTGGGGCTGTCGATCGGCAACGGGCGAGCCGCCTACGCGACGTCGATCGGCCAACTCGTGGTCGCCGTCGCCCTCGGGCTGGTGGTGGTCTGCTGGCTATGGTCCGGCCGCATCATGCGGCTACCCGACGAGCAGCGGGTGTTCCCATGATCCGTCTCGTGGCCATCGCTCTCATCGCCGGCTGGGCCGGCGCCACCCTCGTGCTGGCCGAGCTGCGATGGTTCCGACGACCCCGGCTGATCGACCGGCTGGCGCGCTACGCGCCGGGGGCCGGACGGGTGGTGCGACCGGTTCACCTGTGGTCGGTCTCGTCGTTCGGCGAGGTGGTCGGGCCGCTGGCCCAGTCGCTGGGCAACGGTGTGAGCCGCCTGTTCGGCGTGAGCGAAGACTTGGGGCTGCGCCTGACCCGGGTGCACGCGCCCATGACCGTCGTCGCCTTCCGCACCCGTCAGATGGGGGCCAGCGTGGCCGCCATCGGTTTGGTCGCCGCGATCCTGGTGGCGATCCAGCCGCCAGCAGCCATCACCCTGCTGTTCCTGCTCGGCAGTCCGCTGCTCACGTTCCTGATCATCGAGCAGCGAGCGGCTCACGCGTCAACGGTGTGGCAGCGACGCATCTTCCTCGAGCTGCCGATCGTGAGCGAGCAGCTCGGCATGCTGCTCGGGGCCGGCTACTCACTCGGCTCGGCACTCAACCGGCTGGCCCGCCGAGGCCACGGTGCCTGCGCATCCGACCTGGCCCGGGTGTGCGGTCGCATGCGCCAGGGACTCGATGCGGTCGACGCGCTGCGCGAATGGTCGACGCTCGCCGACGTCGACGCCCTCACCCGCCTCGTGACCATCCTCGCCATGCACCGTCAAGCCGGCGACCTCGCTCGCCTGATCTCCGAAGAAGCTCGCACCATCCGGCGAGACACCCAACGCGAGCTGATCGAGACCATCGAGCGCCGGGGCCAGCAGGTCTGGATCCCCGTCACCGTCGCCACCCTCGTGCCGGGCGTGCTCTTCATGGTCGTGCCTTTCGTCGACGCCATGCGGCTGTTCACCGCCGGCTGATCCATCTACCTGTCGCGCAACGCATCACGCACCACTCACCAACCCGAAGGCGGAACGTCTCATGAACCT
>JAYUBX010000060.1:0-3395 GCA_043740665.1 Candidatus Neomicrothrix sp. | reverse complement strand
GCCTGGCCGACGTGGTCTGCGCGAAGCGACGCAAGCCCGGCGAACCGAAGGTCGCCAAGCCCGTCGTCAAGACCGGGAGCCACACGATGGGTATGCGATGGCCTGTCGAACGAACCAACTCGTGGATGAGCAACTACGGACAACTCCGCCGCAACACCGACCGTCGCCCCGCCCACCGTGAAGCCGCTCTCGCCTTGGGCATCGCCGCCATCCTCACCGTAAAGCTCGTCAAATGGCACGAACGCTGGGAACAATGACCACCTACCCGCGCATCCTCTAAGGTACGAGTCCTTCCTCCGACACCGAGTTGTACCCCCACGAGATTCGCGAAAGCGCAGGTCATGGCCCCGGGGATCTGGTGGGGTTCGAGTCGCCGACGTTGCTGGTGGGCTTGACCGGGTACTGGCGTCAGCGCAGCGGTTGGGGTCCGGCGCAACTCCAGGCGCGGTCGTGTCGCGTGCCCGACTTGAGGGCCGTGTTCATGGTGACGGTGTCCTCCCGCTGGCGGCTCCGGTTGAGGGTCTGTCGGGAGCTTTGTGTAGGGCGACGCCCGACGAAAGGGCGGTTGGGTCGAATCGTGGTGAACCGTCGCTGACTGGCGCAGGATGGCTTTCTGGCGCGTCGCCGACGCGCGGCTCCTCCGGCGTCGCGGTCAGGCGTGGTCGGCCGCCGCACCGGGGGCGGCGTCTGCCAGTGAGAGGTATTCCTGCTCTTCCTGGACCATGTGCAACCGGAGCACGGCGTCGAGGCTGTAAAGCACTTGGCGCAGCTCCCGCGCGTCGTCCGGGTCGGGCCCGCTCGGGCCCAGGTCGTCAACCAGTCGGCCGAACAGACCGATCAGGTGGGCGATCTCGATGTGCATACGAGACATGGGGGCGGTGGGGTCCTGGCCGCCGAGGACGAGGGCCACTGCCGGGTAGAGCTCGCGGTCCTCGGCCAGCTCGTGCGGGAGCAGCCGTTCGTCGAGGAAGGTGCGGAGGTCGGCGAGGCGGACCAGGGCATCGGCCGGCGGGACCCGATCGACGTCGTCGGCTAGCGGGCGGATCTGGCGGATGCCGACGGCGAGTGCGTCGTGCTCGGCCTGGAACTTCCGACCGAGGTCGGCATCGTTGCCGTGGAGGCGCTCGAGCCGTTCCCGTCCGGGGGTGAGCGCCCGAAGGGCGTTGCCGATGGCCAGCACATCGATCAGCTCCTGCGCGATCGCCCCGGTGAGTGGTGGCAGGAAGCCGGCAGCGGCCGCAGTCATGGCGATGGCGGCTAGGCCCATGCCGCCGACCACGCTCTGTAGGGCCACCTTGTGCGATCGCCGGGCGATGTGCACCACGTCAGCCAGTCGGTCGAGCCGGTCAACGGTCAGCACGATGTCGGCCGTGTCGGATGAGGCGGTCGATCCGCGGGCGCCGAGGGCGACACCGATGTCGGCGGCCGCCAGTGCGGGGGCGTCGTTCACCCCGTCCCCGACCATCACGGTGACGCCGCGCTCCCGCTCGGCCCGCACCGCGGTCGCCTTCTCCTCCGGGGTCCGCTCGGCGAGCACCTCGTCGGCCCCGACGGCGGCACCGACCGCCTCGACCGTCGCGGCCCGATCACCGCTGCACATGACGAGGCGACCGAACCCCGACCGGCGCAGCTCGCGGAGGGTCCGGCTGGCGTCGGGTCGGAGCGGATCCTCGAGCACGAGTGCCCCCGTCAGCCGCCCGTCGACCTCCACGTAGACGGTCAGCACGCCGTCGGTGGCCACCCGCCGCCGCAGCGATCGGGCCCACGGCGGCGGATCGGTGGGGGCCAGCCACTCAAGCCGGCCGACCCGGACGCCGTGGCCCCCCACGGTTCCCACGGAGCCATTGCCGACCATCTCGTGGACATCCTCCGGCCATCGGAGCCTGAGGTCGCCGGCGACGGCCGCCTCGACGATCGACGAAGCCAGCACGTGGGGCGAGGCCTGCTCGACCGAGGCGGCCAGGGCGAGCAGGTCGTCGGGTTCGGTGCCCTCGGCGACAACGACGTCGAGCAGGACGGGGCGACCGAGGGTGATCGTCCCGGTTTTGTCGAAGACGAGCACCTCCCCTTGGGCTAGGCGCTCGAGGACACTGCCGCCCTTGACGACAGCGCCCCGCTGGGCTGCGCGGGACAGACCGGACGTGATCGCTACCGGCACGGCGAGGATCAAGGGACAGGGGGTGGCGACGACGAGCACGGCTACCGCCCGCTCGAAGTTCCCTGAGATCAGCCAGCCCGCAGCAGCTACGGCCAGCGCGAACGGGACGAAGAGCAAGGCGTACCGATCGGCGAGGCGCACGAACGGGGCCGTGTCGGCCTGGGCCGCCTCGACCAGGCGCACGATCCCGGCGTAGGTGCTCTCCGACGCTCGCGCCACGACGCGCAGCTCGAAGGCGCCGCCGACGTTCACTGCTCCCGATCGGCACCAGCCGAGGTCGGGCACCGTCTCGGGCAGGGGCTCGCCGGTGAGCGCCGCCAGGTCGAGCACCGCTCCGCCACCGGCCAGGCGGCCGTCCACCGGCACGGTCTCGCCGGGCTTGACCACGACCACGTCGCCGGGGCGCACGGCGGCGACCTCGACGTCGACCACCGTGTCCCCGACGCGGCGGTGGGCGGTCGCCGGTGCCCGGGCCAGGAGCCGGCGGAGGTCCTGCTCGGCCCGATAGCTGGCTCTCGCCTCGAGCAGCTGGCCGGTCGCTAGCATCACCGTGATCATCGAGGCGGCGGCGAACTCGCCGATGGCCAACGCTCCGGCCAGAGCGAGGATGGCGATGACGTCGACGCCCGGCTGGCGCCGGATGATGCCCCGCACGACGCCGATGCCAGTGGGTACCAGCCCGGCCACGGCCACCGCCGCCCACGCAGCGGCGGCGGTGGTGGCCGCCCCGGCCAACGCCGCCACCAGGCCGGTCACGAAGCCGATCACCGAGCCGACGAGGAAGAGCACTTCCCGCCGGTAGCTCCCACCCGCCGCAGTCGGGACTGGGGGCCGCGCCCGAACCGGCGCGTCGACCCCGGACACGACCTGTCCCGTCATCCTCGGCCCCTCCATTACTCGTCTGCGGTGGCGGACTGGAGCAAATAAGCCTGCCCGAACCGTCGGCGCTACGGAAGGGTCTTTCGTCCCCACTGTCGCCCTCCGCGGCAGGCGATGGGTGAGGTCCACCTGGGGCCTAGGAGCTTGGGTCAACAATGGCGATATCACCGAGCGCGGTCAGATCTGAAGGCCGATTCCACCTTCGCCGTTGCTGGGAGCGCCTCTGGGGCCATTCTGAGGAGCGATCGACTCCTTCACTGGCCGGTCTCGGATGTGGCCGTCCTCCATCACTAGCCGGCGGTGGGCGAGTACGTCGAGTCGTTCGTCGTGGCTGATGGCGAGGATGGTCACGCCCTCG
>JAYUBX010000059.1:0-2200 GCA_043740665.1 Candidatus Neomicrothrix sp. | reverse complement strand
CTGTGCGCGGCCGGCAAGGTACGCAAAGCCGTCTACGGCTTCGTGTCGCTCGACACGATCCCGCTCGAGCCTCATTTCCGGCTGGCTCGCCAGAGCGGCGCGATCGAGGCGATGGAGCTCGATGAGGGGATGATGCTGCTCGGCCTGCAGGCCGCGGCGTGGCGGGTGCCCTTCCTGCCGACCCGCGCCGGGCTCGGCACCGATCTGCTGCGGGTGATGCCCGAGATCAAGACGGTCCGCTCGCCCTACCCCGGTCCTGACGGCACCGAGGGCGAGGAGCTGGTCGCCATGCCGGCGCTCGAGCTCGACGCCGCTCTGATCCACATGAACCGGGCCGACCAGGCCGGCAACGGCCAGTTCCTCGGCCCGGACCTCTACATGGACGACCTGATGGCCATGGCCGCGACGAGCACCTATCTGTCGACCGAGAAGGTCATCCCGACCGACGAGCTGCTGTCGGCCGGCTCGTTCCACACGCTGCGCATCAGTCGCCTGATGGTCACGGGCGTGGTCGAGGCCCCCAACGGCGCCCACTTCACCGAGTGCCCGCCCGACTACGGCCGCGACGAGGCCTTCCAGAAGGAGTACGCGGCGACGGCGTCCTCGCCCGAGCTGTGGCAGGCATTCAAGGAGAAGTACCTCGACGTGGAGAACGAAGCCGAGTACCAACGAGTCATCGGAGCCCGGTCATGACCGACGCCACCCGTGATGAGATCTGTGTGATCGCGGTGGCCGAGTGCTTCCGGGGTGACGGCGAGATCCTGTGCAACCCGATCGGCACCATCCCGATGATCGGGGGCCGGTTGGCTCGCGAGAGCTTCGAGCCGTACCTGGTGATGACCGATGGGTACGCCATGTTCGCGGCCAACGCCATGCCGGTGGGGGTGCCCGGCGCCGAGGCCGTCGTCGAGGCGTGGAACCCCTACCCGCAGATGTTCAGCGTGCTCTGGAACGGCAAGCGTCACGTGATGATGGGCGCCAGCCAGATGGATCGCTACGGCAACCAGAACTTCGCGTGCATCGGCGACTGGAACAAGCCGAAGGCCCAGCTGCTGGGGTTTCGGGGCGCGCCGGGCAACACCATCAACCACACAACGTCGTACTTCATCCCGAACCACTCGCCGAAGCTGTTCGTCGACCATGTCGATGTCGTATCGGGGCTCGGGTATGACCGGGCGGCCGAGCTGGGGCCGGTGGCGTCGCGGTTCCACGAGATTCGCCGGGTCGTGACCAACTTGGCCGTGCTCGACTTCGAGACGCCCGACCACCGGATGCGACTGCGCTCGGTGCACCCGGGCGTCGAGCTCGACCAGGTCGTCGAGGCCACCGGCTTCGAGCTGGTGATCGACGACAGGCTGACGGAGAGTCGACTGCCCACCGACGACGAGCTGCGCCTGATCCGCGAGGTCCTCGACCCGAACGACACCCGCAAGGCCGAGGTACGAGGGTGACCGCATGACCGAGACTGTTCCCGCCTTGCACACGCGCATCTGCGAGCTGTTCGGCATCGAGTACCCCATCATCCAGACCGGTATGGGCTGGGTCGCGGGGGCCCGGCTCACGTCGGCCACCAGCGCGGCGGGCGGCCTGGGCATCCTGGCGTCAGCCACCATGACCCTGGCCGAGTTGCGCACCGCCATCGGCGAGGTCAAGGACCGCACCGACAAGCCGTTCGGCGTGAACCTGCTCACCGGTGCGCCCGACATCGCCGAGCGGCTCGACCTGATCATCCGCGAAGGCGTCAGGGTAACCTCGTTCGCCCAGGCCCCCAGCCGCGATGTCGTCGCCACGTTGAAGGATGCCGGTGTCGTCACCATGCCCACCATCGGGGCCAAGCGTCACGCCGAGAAGGTGGCCGAGTGGGGCGTCGACGCGGTGATCGCCCAAGGGGCCGAGGGTGGCGGCCATACCGGTACGGTGCCGACGTCGTTGCTGCTACCCCAGGTCGTCGACACCGTCGACATCCCGGTGCTCGGCGCCGGCGGTTTCACCGACGGTCGCGGTCTGGTCGCCGCGCTGGCGTGGGGCGCGTCGGGCATCGCCATGGGCACCCGATTCCTGCTGACTCAGGACTCAACCGTCCCCGATGCGGTCAAGGTGATCTATCTGGCCACGCCGGTCACTGGCACCGTGGTCACCACCGCCATTGACGGGTACCCCCAGCGGGTGGTGCGCACCGAAGTGGTCGACGAGATCGAGC
>JAYUBX010000058.1:0-6792 GCA_043740665.1 Candidatus Neomicrothrix sp. | reverse complement strand
GTGAAGCACCCCTCGATGTTCCGCACGGTGAAGAACGGGCCCGACGAAGGCACGCCGGTTCTCGAACGGTGGGTGATCGATGCCGAGGCCGGCAAGGTGACGACCGAACTGCTCGACGACCACGCCCAAGAATTCCCGCGGGCCGACGAGCGGCTCGCCGGACTGCGCCACCGCTACGGCTACGCCACCGGCGCCTCGCTCAACGACTTCGGTGGCACCACCGACGATCACACCTTCGTGCTGAAGCACGACGTCGAAGCCGGCACGACCGTCGAGCACGATTTGGGTGCCGGCCGGGTCGGCGGCGAGTTCGTCTTCATCCCCGCCGACGAGACGGCCGGCGAGGATGAGGGCTGGCTCATGGGCTACGTCTATGACCGCGCCACCGACACCAGTGACCTGGTCGTGCTCGATGCGCACGACTTCGGTCCCGAGCCGGTCGCCGTGGTCAAGCTGCCCCGGCGGGTGCCGGCCGGGTTCCACGGCAACTGGATCCCTGACACCGTCCTCGGCCAGGCCGGTCGGTCGTGATCGCCCGCATCGCCCGACAGCAGTACCGCAAGGGGCTCCGCGCCCTCGCGCGGGGGCGACCTCGACGCCTTGCTGACCCAGTTCGACGGGCGTGCGACGCTGTCCTTCGTCGGCGACACACCGCTCGGGGAACATGCGGCTCGCGGCCCATGTCGAGATCCGCAGCTCGATCGATGGCGAGCCGTATCAGAACCAGTTCGCCCACTTCCTCACCCTGCGCTGGGGCAAGGTCGTCGACGATCTCATCGTCGAGGACACCCAGCGGTGGGCCGCCGCGTGCGTGCGCCTCGCCGCCGCGGGTATGACCGACGCCAGCGCGGCCCCCATGAGGTAGTCGGCCGTGAAGTAGGCCGTCTGATTTCCGCCAGACGGCCGTGTCGGAAGGGTGGCACGCTGACCCCGTGATCGAGGACGGGGACCGTTGCTACCGAGCCGTGCAGAGTCGCGACGCCCGGTTCGACGGTTGGTTCTTCGTCGGGGTCAGTTCGACCGGCATCTACTGCCGGCCGAGCTGCCCGGCCGTCACCCCCAAGCGGATCAACGTCGCGTTCTATCCCACCGCGGCCGCGGCGCAGGGGGCCGGTTTCCGGGCGTGCCGGCGCTGCCGACCGGACGCCACGCCCGGCTCACCTGAATGGGATCAACGGGCCGATCTGGTCGGTCGGGCCATGCGGTTGATCGCCGACGGGGTGGTCGACCGTGATGGCGTGTCGGGGCTGGCCGGGCGTCTGGGTTACAGCGAGCGGCACCTGAATCGGCAGCTCGTGGCCGAGGTGGGCGCCGGGCCGATCGCCCTGGCTCGGGCTCAGCGGGCGCAGACGGCTCGACTGCTGATCGAGACGACCGACCTGTCTTTCGCCCAGGTCGCGTTCGGGGCCGGGTTCGCCAGCATCCGCCAGTTCAACGACACGATCCGCGCTGTGTTCGCCCGTACCCCGACCCAGATGCGGGGGGCCCGTAGCCGCCCGGCCGATCGGCGACCCGGCTCGATCGTCGTGCGGTTGGCGGTGCGCACACCGTTCGATGGTGCCGGGTTGGTGGCCTTTCTGGGGGCCCGAGCGATCGCGGGCGTCGAGCAGGTCGTCGGCTCGACCTACCGCCGAACGGTGCGGCTGCCGCGCGGTGCCGGCGTCGTCGAGCTCGAACCCCAGTCGGATCACGTTCGGGCCACGCTGGCGCTCGAGGACCTTCGAGATCTGGGTGCGGCCGTCCAGCGGTGTCGCCGACTGCTCGATCTCGACGCCGATCCGGTCGCCGTGGCGGCCGTGCTGGGCGCCGATCCGCTGCTCGCGGCCGAGGTCGCCCGTTCGCCGGGCCTTCGCGTCCCCGGAGCCGTCGATGGGCTCGAGATGGCGGTCCGAGCGGTGCTCGGCCAGCAGATCTCGGTGGACGGCGCGCGGACCCTGGCCGGGCGGCTCGTCAGTCAGGCCGGCGAGCCGTTGGCCACGGCCGACGGCGGACTGACCCATCTCTTCCCCGAAGCCGAAGCGGTAGCGCACGGTGGCGACGCCGCGTTCACCATCCCCGCTCGTCGGGCGGCCACCATCCGCACGCTGGCCGGCCAGGTGGCGGCCGGCGCGCTCGATCTCGACCCCGGCAGTGATCGAGATCGCACCTTGGCTGCCCTCGACCAACTGACCGGGATCGGACGGTGGACGCGCGACTACATCGCCATGCGCGCCCTGGGCGATCCCGACGTGATGTTGTCGACCGACCTCGGGGTGCGTCACGCCTTCACCGCCAAGGGAGTGTCGGATGGCACGTCCGTCATCGACGAGCGGTCCGCGGCCTGGCGGCCATGGCGCTCGTACGCGGTGTTCCACCTCTGGTCGACCCTGATCCCCTGATTCACCGTTGGACGGTAGGGGTGCTGTTAGCGTTCGCGGCCATGTTGCTCATCGTGCTCGCCGTGATCGTGGTCGTCGTCGTGTTGGTGGGCCTGGCCCTCAACCCATTGCTGAAGAAGAAGCGTGACGCCGCCGTCCTCGCTTGCCAACAGGGCCTCGGGGTGGACCGCATCTTGCAGATCGAGCCCAAGGCCAACGGCCTCGGCAGCGAGCCGAGCGAGGCCGGCGGTCTGCAGGGCATGGGGTGCCTGGCGGTCAGCGACACCGACCTGATGTTCGTCACGTGGGCCCCCCGCGATGAGTTCCGTATCAGCCGGTCGGCCATCACCGAGATCAACACGTCGTCCGACGATGTCGGCGCGGCCCAGAAGGCGACGATCCTCGTGAGCTACACCAGCGACGACGGATCGATGGCGGTGGCATCGTGGCGGCTGCCCGAACTGGTGCAGTGGCTCACCGTGCTGGGCTACGACTTCGGCCCCGATGGCGTGCCTGCGCCTCGGGTCGATGACGACGACGACTGATCAGACCTTCGAGGCGGCTCCTCAAACCTTTGAGGCGGCTCCTCAAACCTTCGAGGCGGCTCCGCCGCCGGCACCCGGGACGTACAACCCGAGTCCGTCGGGCCCGTCGAGTCCATGGTCCATGACCGAAGGCGCCGGGTTCGACCCGCCCGACGGGTCGATGACCAGCAGAGATCCGCTTCGGTCACCGGGTGTGAGCACGCCCTTGGCGTCGGCCACGAGTGCAGTGTCGACGTAGATCACTGAGCCGGTCGGACTGACCGTGATACCGAAGGGGCTGCTCTTCGGGCGCTGGGGTGTCGGTCGCAGCAGGTCTTCGGGGTTGGCGCCGTCGAGATCGAAGGCGACGACGAGTCCGTCGGGCGCGCTGGTGACGACGAAGGCCTTGTTGCTCGGCGCGACCGCGACCGCGGTCGGCGCGCTCAATCCGCTCGTCCCCCCGGTCACCAGTTGGGTGGACGTCACCGCCGCATGGACGCAGCTGGCGGCATCGGTGGCGAACGTGCCGTCGTAGCGCCAGACGCCGGCGGTCGGGGCTCGGGCCGACGCCAGGTAGACCGCACCGTTGGTGTCGGCCGACAGGCCGAGCGGCGTGGCCAGGTCCGACGCGACCACGCACGACGCGACGGTCGGGCTGTCGAAGGGACCGAACCATTCGACGACGCGCCCGGTGGCCGCTCCGCTGCGCTGATTGCCGATGTCAGTCGTGAACAATCGACCGTCGGGCAGGAAGGCACAGCCATAAGTGGCGGGCGCGTCGATCGACGGCGCCCCCGGGCTGTCCCATCCACCGAGGCGACGAACCCGGAAGGCCCCGATCTCGTCGCCGGTCAGTTGGTAGATGCCCCACCCTGCCGCAGCCGGGGCGCCGGCGGGAGTGCGGATCTCGGCGACGACGAAGCGCCGGGTGCCATCGGGTACGAAGCAGATCTGGCCATGGGGTGTGGTGCCGTCGCGCCCGGTTCCGGCGGCGACGACTCGTTGCCGGGTGTACGGCGACGACGTCAGGTAGGCGTCGATGGTGCCGGCCGCGGCGGTGAACACGATCGGTGCGGCGTCGACCGCGGTCGTGGACGTCGTGGCCTCGCTCAGCGAGGACGTCGACGTGGTGGGCGCGGCGGCCTTCGGCTTCGACGACGAACAGGCCATCGCCATCAGGATCACGCCCAGGGCCATGGCGATCGAGAGATTTCGTCGTGGGGTCATGATCGGGGCGAGGGTACAGGGTGCCCTGCGGCGGGGGACCGCGGCCTCGGCCGGTGCGGGCAGACTCATGCGATGCCCAAGCTGCTGATCGACCTGCGCCCACTGCGCGAGTCGCGGGAGTTCCGGCTGCTCTACTTCGGGTCGGTCGTGTCCGGCATCGGCAGCCAGGTGACGGTCGTGGCGGCGCCTTTCCAGGTGTACCTCATGACGCATTCGTCGCTGATGGTCGGGCTGCTCGGCCTGGCTCAGATCGTGCCGCTGATCGCTGGGTCGCTCATCGGTGGCGCCCTGGCCGACGCCCACGACCGGCGTCGCCTCTTGATGGTGGCCCAGCTGCTGCTGGGCGCCACCAGCCTCGGCTTGGTGCTCAACGCCGCCGCGTCGCACCCACAGGTGTGGCTCATCTTCGTGCTGACCACGTTGCAAGGTGCCTTCGCCGGCCTCGACCGGCCCACGCGAAGCGCGGCCACCCCGTCACTGGTGGGCCCGATCAACCTGCCGGCAGCCCTCGCCCTCAATCAATTGGTGCTGCAACTCTCGATCCTGGTCGGCCCCGCCGTGGGAGGACTGCTCATCGCCAAGATCAGCATCGCCTCGGCCTATTTCGTCGACGCGCTCTCGTTCGTGGTCGCGTTCGTGGCCGTGGTCTTCATGCGTCCGATGATTCCCGAAGGGGGTGGCACCCGGGCCAGCGCCCGGTCGATCGTCGAGGGCGTCCGGTTCCTGAAGGGTCGCCAGGCGTTGCAGGGCACGTTCGTCATCGACATCAACGCCATGGTCTTCGGTATGCCGCGAGCCTTGTTCCCGGCGTTGGGCCTGACGGTGTTCGGTGGCGGCGCGGCGACCGTCGGCCTGCTCTATGCCGCGCCGGGAGCGGGGGCGCTGTTCGGTTCGGTGACCTCGGGCTGGATCTCGCGGGTCGACCGCCAGGGGCGGGCCACCATCATCGCGGTGGTGGCGTGGGGTGCATCGATCGCCGCGTTCGGGTTGACCTCGTGGCTGCCCCTCGCTCTGCTGCTGTTGGCACTGGCCGGCGCCGCCGATGTGGTCTCGGCCGTCTTCCGCAACACGATCCTGCAACTGAGCGTGCCCGATGCGCTGCGGGGCCGCCTCTCGTCGATTCACATCGCGGTGGTCACCGGTGGACCCCGCATCGGTGATGCCGAGTCGGGCCTGGTGGCGGCGGCGACCGGCCCGGCGTTCTCGGTCGTGTCGGGAGGCATCGCCTGCATCGCCGGCGCGCTCGTCATCGGGCGATTGATGCCTCGCCTCACCGAGTGGCGACTGGCCGAGCACGAATCCGCGACCTGATCGAGAGCCGAATCAGGGCCGTAGCATGATCGCTCATGTCGCCGTCGCCTGATCGGTTCTGCCGTGAGCTCACGCTGCCCGATGGGCGCACGCTGAGCTACGCCGATGTCGGCGATCCGTCGGGGCGGCCGATCGTCTTGATGCACGGCGCGCCCAGTTCTCGGCTCGACGCGAAATGGCTCGACCCGGCCGCCGCCCGCGCCGGCTGGCGACTCCTCGCTCCCGACCGACCCGGACACGGTGGGTCGAGCCCGCAGCCCGGTCGACGCGTGCTCGATTGGCCCGTCGACGTGTTGGCCCTGATCGACCAGGTCGTGGGGGCGGGTCAGTCGGCGATGCCGGTTGCGCTCCTCGGCTTCTCGGGTGGCGCGCCCTACGCGCTGGCCACCGCCCATCTCGCTCCTGGTCGGGTGTCGACGGTCGCGATCGTCAGCGGCTGGGGCCCACCCGACCGACCGGGGGCCTACGACGGGGTCGCTCGATCCGAACGGTTCTTCGATGCCATCACCCGCCGGACACCGGCAATGACCCGGGCCGTTCTAGGCCTGACCGGGATGGCCCTGCGCCACCAACCTGGTTTGGTCGGCACCTTCCTCGGGGGCGAGGTGCGGCTCGGTCCCCTCGCCGAGGCCTTGCGTCAGGGCCCGGCGGGTCCCACCGACGACCTGCAGCTGATCGTGCGCCCCTGGGGATTCCCGCTCGGGGCGGTGTCGGTGCCGACGGCTATCTGGCACGGCGATCGAGACCCCGAGATCCCCTTGCATCATGCCGAGTTCATGGCGCGGGTCATGCCCGATGCCACCATCGAGGTCGTCGCCGGCGCCGACCACCTGCTGTTGTTCAGCCACGCCGATCAGATCTTGCGGACGCTGGCCGACCAGATCGGGTGAACGGGGCGGTACCGGCCCTCAGACCAGGTCGGTGATCTCCTCGAAGCCGTCGCGCAGGCACTCGACGAACAGTTCGCGTTCAGTGACCGCCAGCGGGTCGGTGTTGATCCCGATGTTCAAGTCGCCCAGATACGACAGCAGGGTGATGTTGGTCGCGGCGCCGGTCATCGGTCCGAAGGCGATCAGCCGCTCGAGCTGGGCCCCCGCCAGGTAGACCGGGATCGGCGGCCCGGGCACATTGCTGGTGATGAAGTCGATGCCCCGCAGCATCGCCCCGAAGATGCCGGTGGTGGCGGTGACCGGCAATCGGTTGAGCAGGCCAGCCAGCATGTCGGTGAGGGCCAACGCCGGTTCGCGTCGCTGGGCCTCCATCAGCTCGCGCACCGCGTTCATGCGGGCGATCGGGTCGGTGATGCCCACCGGCACCGCGAACCGTGCCGGGGCGAACTGGTTGCCGGCCAGGTTGGCGGTCGCGTCGCTGCG
>JAYUBX010000057.1:0-7057 GCA_043740665.1 Candidatus Neomicrothrix sp. | reverse complement strand
CGCGGCATGGGCTACTTCTACGCCATCGAATTGGTGAAGGACAAGGTCACCAAGGCCGAGTTCGAGGGCGATGAGGCCACCCGCCTGCTGCGCACCCTGCTTTCGCCCCGCCTCTTCGAACTGGGGCTGATCTGTCGGGCCGACGACCGGGGCGATCCGGTCATCCAGCTGTCGCCCCCGCTCATCGCCGGACCCGCACAGTTCGCCGAGATCGTCGACATCGTCCGAACCGCACTCACCGAGTCGATGGAGGCTCTGTAGTCATGACTGACTCGACCACAACCCCCTCGACCACCGCGCTGACCGTTGGTGTGCCCCGCGAGATCAAGTCCGACGAGCACCGCGTGGCCATCACCCCCGACGGGGTGCGCGAAGTTGGCCAGTACGGCGTCACCGTGGTGGTCGAGACGGCCGCCGGTACCGATTCGAGCTTCCCCGACGACGACTATCGCCGCGCCGGAGCCGAGATCGTGGCCGCCGCTTCGGAGGTCTGGGAACGGGCCGATCTGATCTGCAAGGTCAAGGAACCGCTGGCCGCCGAGTTCGGCTACTTCCGGCCCGGCCTGACCCTGTTCACCTATCTGCATCTGGCGGCCTATCCGGCGGTGGCCGAGGCGCTGTTGACCAATCAGGTCACGGGCATCGCCTACGAGACGGTCGAGCTGGCCAACGGATCCCTGCCACTGCTCGCCCCCATGAGTGAAGTGGCCGGGCGCATGTCGGCCCAGATCGGCGCCCACTACCTCGAGCGCCACAACGGCGGACGGGGCGTGCTGATGGGCGGCGCTCCCGGCGTACGTCCCGCCCGGGTCGCCGTTCTCGGTGCTGGCAACGTGGGCTGGAACGCGGCCTGGATGTGCGCCGGCATGGAAGCCGAGGTCGACCTGCTCGACAAGAACGTCGACCGGCTGCGCTTCATCGACCAGATCCAGATGGGGCGCATCACGACCCTCACCTCGAACCGTGGTCAGGTCGAGCGAGTGATCGCCGATGCCGACCTGGTGATTGGCGCGGTGCTGGTGCCGGGTGGACGGGCCCCGATCGTCGTGACCGAGGACATGGTCAAGTCGATGAAGCCCGGTGCCGTGATCGTCGACATCGCCATCGACCAGGGCGGTTGCGTCGAGACCAGTCATGAGACCAGTCACGCCGATCCGGTGTTCGAGAAGCACGGCGTCGTGCACTACGCCGTCGGCAACATGCCCGGGGCCGTGCCCTTCACGTCGACCTATGCCCTGACCAATGTGACCGTGCCCTACCTCGCCGAACTGGCCCGTCTCGGCGTGGCCGAGGCGGGCCGTCGCGACCCGGCGCTCGCCCTCGGCTTCAACACCGTCGGCGGCCAGGTCACCAACCACGCGGTGGCCGAGGCCCTCGGCTCGCCGGCCGTCGCCCTGGCCGAGATGCTGGGTGCAGGCTGAGTCATCGGTGCCCGCGCCCGACCCCGGCGATGATGCCGGTCCGACCAGCCGAGCACTTGGCGGCGTGGCGCCGCGGTGGTGGGCCACAATGAGGGCCGCATCGGCGCGCAGCGGGAGGCAGACCCCAACCATGGCCAGACCACGAAACGGTCCGAAACCCGTTGCCCTCGACGACATCGACAAGACCATCATCCGTGAGCTGCAGGTCGACGGTCGCATGCCCTACGCCAAGCTCGGCCCCGCCGTTGGTCTGTCGCAAGCCGCCGTGCGCCAACGGGTGCAGCGGCTGATCGAAACCGGCGTCATGCAGGTCGTCGCCGTGACCGATCCGCTGATGGTTGGCTTCAACCTGCAGGCCATGATCGGCATACGGGCCGAAGGCGATCTGCGCGTCGTCGCCGAGAAGCTGAGCGAGGTGCCCGAAGTCGCCTACGTCGTGATCACCTCGGGCGGGTTCGACCTGCTGGCCGAGGTCGTGTGCGAGGGCACCGAAGAGCTGCTGTCGCTGCTCAACGACGTCATCCGCACCATGCCCGGTGTCACCACCGCCGACGCCTTCACCTATCTGCACCTGCAGAAGCAGACCTACAGCTGGGGCACGAGGTAGTCGCACGTGTCCATGGTCGCGGTCCACATCGCGAGGCTGCCCTACGAGGCGCAGGCGATCACGGTCTGCACGAGCCAGCCCGGATTCGCGGGCCCAATGGACACCACCACATCGACTCGCCCGCCCGATCGATGGACAGAGGTGAGGTTGGCCACCTGAGTCGGTGAAGGCTCGGGCGCGAGCGACCTGGGCGGGATGGACTCGACCGCGTTCGGATCGGCGACATAGCCGTCCGTCGGCAGCGAGTCCGGCTGGGCGTGCTCGGCGAGGAACACCGCCAGAGCCGTCTCAGGGGTCGGCTGAGGGCCACGGCGACCCTCGTGGCGGTCGGATGAGGCGATGGCCCGGCGGGTGAGGTTGATGCCGATCGAGCGAATCGGCTCGGGCGGGAACGGCAACGGCTTGCGCTGCACGAACCGCAGTCGGGTGCGCTCGGTGGGCTGGCCCGAGAGCAGGTCGAGGGCGACCCGGGCACCGAAGCGGCTGGCACCGACCCCGAGGCCGGTGTAGCCGACGGCGTAGGCGACCCGTCCTCGGTGGGCGGTGCCAGCGGTCAATGTGAAGCGGGTAGTGGTGGCGATGGGTCCGCCCCACCGGTGCGTGAACTGCAGGCCCTCGAGTTGGGGGAACGTCTCGAAGAACTGTCGAGCCAACAGATGGTGGGTCTCGGACCGTTGGGCCAGTTCGGCGCCGATGCCGTTGCCCCGGTAGTAGACGGCGTCGTAGCCACCCCACAGGATGCGGTCGTCGGCGGTGCGCCGGTAGTAGTGGAACTGGTTGGCGGCATCAGCCAGTCCTTGGCGTCCCTGCCAGCCGATCGAGTCGAGCTGGGCCGGGCTGAGTGGCTCGGTCATCAGCACGTAGTCCCACACCGGCACGACCCGCGCCCGGATCGCCGGCACCAAACCTGGGAAAGCGTTGGTTGCCAACACGACCTGGCGGGCTCGCACGGTGGTGTGCGGCGCTCGAATCACCATGGCCTCACCCGCCGGCGACCGCTCGCGGTCCAGCCCCAGCACCGGCGTGTGCTCGTAGATCCGCACCCCGAATGACTCGGCGGTAGCCAGCAGCCCCCACACCAGGCGGGCGGGGTCGACCAGGGCGACTCCATCGTGCACCCGGACGGCCCCGTGATAGGTCGGCGAGTGGACCGCGACCCGGGCCGCGTCGGCGTCGAGCAGCTCGGCCCGTTCGCCGAACCGGGCCGAGAGCTCGGACGCGTCGGCCAGGTCGGGGACCTGCCACGGGGCAGTGGCGAAGGTCAGCTCACCGGTGTGTTCGGCGTGGGCGTCGATGCCGAACCGATCGAGGTCGGCGAACAGGCCATCGAAGTTCTGTTGGCCGAGGGTCAGCAGCTGATGGATCTCGTCGGGGAAGTGGGTGAGCCCGTTGGCCAACCCGTGGGTGAGCGACGCCGACACGAACCCGCCGTTGCGACCCGATGCCCCGATGCCGACCCGACCCGAATCGAGCACGACGACATCAGCCGACGGATCGTCCTCCTTGGCCTGGATCGCGGCCCACAGCCCGGTGAACCCCGCGCCGACGATGGCCAGATCGGCCGTCGCCAGACCCGTGAGGGGCGGGCCCGGGTCGGGCCCGCCGGGCTGGTCGAGCCAGAACGGGGCCGGTGCCGACTCGGCCAGGGCGGCAGCGACCAGCTGATCGAGGCTCGGCATCGGTCGGGTGCTCAGCCCTGGGTGCCGGCCGCGCCGGCGCTGGCGGCGATGAGCGCCGACCGGGACGCGGCCAGGCACTCATCGATCTCGTCGTCGCTGATGACCAACGGCGGACAGAACGCCACGGCCGCGGTGCCGATCGGTCGGGCGATCACACCGTCGGCGAGCATGGCGTTGCGCACGTCGAGAGCGCTCACCCCGTCGGGCATGACCATGGCCCAGATGGCGCCTTCGCCGCGTACGTCGGCGACAAGTCCGTCGTCGGCCAGACCGCGGAGTCCGTCGCCGAGCCGGGCGCCGATGTGCGGCACCCGTTCGAGCAGGTGCTCGTCACGCAGGATGGCAATGTTGGCCAGCGCCGCCACGCAGGCCGCCGGATGCCCGCTGTAGGTGTAGCCGTGGCGCAGCAGGAAGTCGGGGTCGGCTTCGAGCGCGGCCCGCACGCGAGGCCCGACGATGACGCCACCGAGCGGCTGGTAGCCCGACGTAACCGCCTTGGCGAAAGTGATGAGGTCAGGCGTGACGCCGTAGTAGGCGGCCGCGAACCATGACCCGAGTCGACCGAATCCCGAGATGACCTCGTCGAAGATCAGCAGAGCACCCGATTCGTCACAAAGCTTGCGCAGGCCCCGCAGATATTCGGCCGTGGCCGGATAAACCCCACCGGCCCCGATGACCGGCTCGGCGATGACCGCCGCGATCTCGTGGCCGCGCTCGGCGAAGAGCTTTTCGGCCGAGGCCAGGTCCTCGTGGTCGATCTGCGCCGTGTGATCCAGCAGAGGGCCCCAGCCTTCTTTGTTGAGGGGCAGGCCCTGCACCGAGACCCCCCCGTAGTTGACCCCGTGGTAGGCGTGCTGGCGACCGACCAGGACGTGACGCTCGGGATGGCCGAGGCGGGTGAAGGTCATCCGGGCCAGTTTGAGGGCGGTGTCGACCGCTTCGGATCCCGACGACGTGAAGAACACGCGAGCGTCGGGCACCGGGCTCAGGGCCGATATGGCGGCGGCGGCCTGCTCGGCCGGTTCGTTAGTGAAGATGTCGAACGTGTTGTAGTTCTCGAGCGTTCTCATTTGGGTCGACACGGCGTCGGCGATCTCGGGCCGGGCGTGACCGACGTTGCAGTACCAGAGGCTGGCCAGCGCATCGACGTAACGACGGCCGTGGTCGTCGAAGACCAGGGAGCCCTCGCCCCGAGCGATGGTGATGAACTCGTCGGAAGCCGGCTTGGCGAACGGGTGCAGGAAGGGGCTGCGGGCCACGAGGTTGACCTCCGGGGCGGGTGGCGGGATGGACGGACAGCGGGTGGGCGGGGGGTACGAATCGCCTGCTCAGTCTGCCTCAATCGTCGGCGCGGGTGCTCTTTCGCCGCACCGGTCGACGAGTGCTCCCCGGCGGCCGATCGGCACCGAATCGGTACCGATTCGGTGCCTACGTGGCGCTGGCGGTGGGGCGCGAGGGATGGCGGCGGCGGAGTGGCTGAAATCGTGGGGTATCTGTCATTGCTGCCGAGAGTCGACCGGGGAGATGATGCGATCATGGCTCCCTTCGCCCCCCGCACCCGCCGAGTGGTCATCGTCGTCTTCGACGGCGTCCAGAGCCTCGACCTGACCGGACCGCTCGAGGTCTTCCACGGTGCCGGCTACGAGACCGTCGTCGCCGCGGCCCACCGCCGCCCCATCGCCACGTCGAGTGGGTTGACGATCGTGCCCGATGTGGCCCTCGCCAACATCCACGGCTCGATCGACACCCTGATCGTGGCCGGCGGCGACGGCGTCCGCGACGCGGCGCGCGACCCGAAGTTCATCGACCAGATCCGCACCCTCTCCAGCAGCGCTCGCCGGGTGGCATCGGTCTGCAGCGGTGCCTTCCTGCTGGCCGAGACCGGCCTGCTCGACGGCCGACGAGCCACGACCCACTGGGCCCGCTGCGCCGAGCTGGCCACCCGCTACCCGGCCGTGCTGGTCGAACCCGAGCCGATCTTCACCCAGGACGGCCGGTTCTTCACCTCGGCCGGGGTCACCGCCGGCATGGACCTGGCCCTCGCCCTGGTCGAGGACGACCTCGGCCGGGCCACCGCCCTGACCATCGCCCGCTACCTGGTGCTGTTTCTGCATCGCCCCGGCAATCAGGCCCAGTTCAGCGCCCAGCTCGCCGGTCAACTGGCCGACCGCGACGAGTTGCGAGCGATCCAGACCTGGATCGCCGATCACCCCGACGAGGACTGCTCGGTCGACGCTCTCGCCGCACGCGCCGCCATGAGCCCCCGCCATCTGGCCCGCACCTTCACCGAGCAGGTGGGGGTCACGCCCGCCCGCTACGTCGAACAGGTCCGCCTCGAAGTGGCCCGACGGCGACTCGAAGAATCGGCCGACCCTGTTGAACAGATCGCCGTGGCCAGCGGCTTCGGTACGGCCGAGACCATGCGCCGCAGCTTCATCCGGTCGCTGGGTGTGCCACCGGCCGAGTACCGCCGCCGGTTCCGCACCTCATCCGTCGCCTGATCAACCAACCAACTCAATCAGCTCAACCAACCGACCCGAAAGGTCCCCTATGGACATCGCCATCTTGCTGTTCGACAACTTCACCGCCCTCGATGCCGTCGGCCCCTACGAGACCCTCAGCCGTGTGCCGGGCGCCAAGATCACGTTCGTCGCCGCCGAGCCCGGCCTCAAACGCACCGACATCGGCACCCTCGGGCTGATGGCCGACGCCGCCCTCGACGACCTGGCCCACCCCGAGATCATCGTCATCCCCGGCGGCCCGGGCGAGATGCTGCCCCGAGCCCACCAACCCACGCTCGACTGGCTGCGGACCGCTCACGAGACCTCGACGTGGACCACGTCGGTGTGCACCGGATCGCTCATCCTCGGCGCCGCCGGGATCCTCGACGGCCGCCGCGCCACCAGCCATTGGCTGGCCTTCGACGTGCTCGCGTCGTTCGGCGCCGAACCCACCAGCGAACGAGTGGTGGTCGACGGCAAGATCGTCACCGCCGCCGGGGTGTCGGCCGGCATCGACATGGGGCTGACCCTCGCCGGCCTGCTGGCCGGCGAGGATGCGGCCAAGGCGATCCAGCTGGGCATCGAGTACGACCCCCAGCCGCCGTTCGATGCCGGGTCGCCCGACAAGGCACCGGCCGAGATCGTGCAGTTCCTGCGGGACATCAACCGTTCGTACGAGCTGGCCTGATCGGGCGGCGCCGCGGACCGGTCCTACGCTGACGCGCCGTGACCGGATCCGACCCGCTACCCCCACCGCCGCGGACCGATCTCTCGGTACCGCCGACGCGGCAAGCCGCGCTGCCAGCGGCGCTGGCTCGACTCGGCTCACGCCATCCCTTGGTCATCGCC
>JAYUBX010000056.1:0-1650 GCA_043740665.1 Candidatus Neomicrothrix sp. | reverse complement strand
CGGGGATCTTGCCCAACCGGGTGTCGATGTTGCCCCGCAGCCCGGCGAAGGTCAGGTCGGGACGGGCCCAGGCCAGTTGGGCTCGGCGCCGCACCGATCCGGTGGCGACCAGGGCACCCGGAGCCAGGGCATCGAGGCTTGACCCGATCAGGGCGTCTCGGGCGTCACCACGAGCCGGCACCGCGCCGATGACCAGCCCGGGATACGCCTCGGACGGCAGGTCCTTGGCCGAGTGGACGGCGATGTCGGCCCGACCGTCGAGCACGGCCGCCTGGACCTCCTTGACGAACACGCCCTTGCCACCCATCTGCCAGATGGGGATGTCCTGGCGGCGGTCGCCGTCGGTCTCGACGATGACCACCTCGATCCTGATCTCGGGGTCGACGACGCGTAGCAGCGCGGCGACGTGATCGGTCTGCCAGCGCGCCAGGGCGCTGCCGCGGGTTGCGGCCCGAACGAGCTGGGACAACGGTGGATCGACCCGACCTAGAGGTCGAACAGGTCGCGCAAGGCCTCGGCCAGACGCTCGCCACGAGGGGAGCCGGCCGCATCCTTGAGTCCGACGGCAGGGTCGTGCAACAGCTTGGCCACGATGCCCTTGCTCAGCGCTTCGACTGCTTCGAGCTGCCGCTCGTCGAGGTCACCCAATCGGGAGCGATAGCGATCGAGCTCGCCGACCCGCACCCCTTCGGCCCGGTCGTACAACTCGGCGACCAACGGCGCGACCTCGCGTGCCGAGCTGACCGATACGAACCGTTCGACCTCCTCGACCAACATGGCTCGCACCGCCGCGACTTCGCCCATGCGCTCGGCGATGCCGGCATCGGCGAAGGTACGCAGGTCGTCCATGTCGAGCAGGGTGACGCCCGGCAGGTCGGCGGCCGAAGGGTCGACGTCGCGCGGGACGGCGACATCGACGATGAGCAGCGGCCGGCCCTGGCGAACGGTCATGACCTGGGCCAGATCGCCGTACTCGAGCATGATCGACGAGGCCCCGGTCGAGGTGAGCAGCAGGTCGACGTCGGCCAGCGATTCGTTGATGTCGGCCAGCCGCACGGCCCGTCCACCCAGTCGGTCGGCCAGTTCGACGGCCCGCTCCCAGGTGCGGTTGGCGATGCGAAGGTCGTCGACGCCGGCCGACGTGAGCGCCCGCACCATGCCTTCGCCCATCTCGCCGGCGCCGAGCACCAGGATGCGACGACCAGCGAGATCGCCCATGCGTTCGGCGGCCATGGCCACCGCTGCCGTCGACACCGACGCAATGTGTCGCGAGATGCCGGTTTCGGTGCGAGCCCGCTTGCCGACCTCGAGCGCGTGGCGGAACAGCAGGTTGAGCGACGACCCGGTCGTGCCTTCTTCTTGGGCCCGCTCCCAGGCCCGGCGTACCTGGCCCAGGATCTCGGCCTCACCCACGACCGCCGACTCGAGGCCCGACGTCACCGCGAACAGATGGCTGACAGCGTCGTCGTCGTACTGCACGTAGAGATGATCAGCGAACTCTTCGGGTGGCAGGTAGGCCATCTCGGACAAGAAGTTGCGCAGGTCGGCATAGGCACCGTGGAACTTCTCGGCCACGACGTAGATCTCGGTGCGGTTGCAGGTCGACAGCACGACCGCCTCGCTGACGTGCTCACGCGACGCCACGTCGTG
>JAYUBX010000055.1:0-6952 GCA_043740665.1 Candidatus Neomicrothrix sp. | reverse complement strand
CTGTGGCTCGACTCGGTGGCCATGGCGGCCCTGCAGGCGCGAGCCGGCCTCGATGCCGGGGCCTTCACGGTCGAGCAGATGGCCGAGGTCGCCGCCGCCAACCGGCGGTCCGGCGCGTCGAACCCGTACGCCCATCTGAGCGGCGACCACGATGTGGCGTCGCTGCTGGCCGAGCCCGAGTTCGTGGCTCCCTTGCGCCAAGCCGATTGCCCGCCGATCTCTGACGGCGCGGCCGTGGTCGTGCTGGCAGCGGGTGATGTCGCCCGTGAGCTGAGCGATCGCCCGGCGTGGATCCGGGGTATCGATCATCGCATCGAGGCCCACGCCCTCGGATTGCGTGACCTCACCCGCTCGGTCTCGACCGAGCTGGCCGGGGCCCGGGCCGGGGTGCTCGATGGTCCGGTCGACCTGGCCGAGCTGCACACGCCGTTCTCGCATCAGGAGCTGATCGTGCGATCGGCGCTGGGGCTGGGTCCGGACGTGTCGATCAACCCGTCGGGTGGCCCGATGTGCGCCAACCCGATCATGACCGCCGGGCTCATCCGGCTGGGTGAAGCGGCGTCCCGCATCAGCCGCGGCGACGGTGATCGGGCGGTGGCTCACGCCACGTCCGGGCCGTGCCTGCAACAAAATCTGGTCTGCGTTCTGGAGGGTGAGTGATGGGTAAGGAACGAGTAGCAATTGTCGGCATCGGTCAGACGAAGCACCAGGCCACCAACGACGGCTCGATCGCCGGCGTGGTGCGCACCGCCGCGCAGCGGGCCCTCGATGACGCCGGGATGACGTGGTCCGACATCGACGCCGTCGTCATCGGCAAGGCCCCCGACTTCTTCGAGGGCGTGATGATGCCCGAGCTCTACCTCGCCGACGCCCTCGGCGCGGTGGGCAAGCCGATGTTCCGGGTGCACACCGCTGGTTCGGTCGGTGGGTCGACCGCCATCGTGGCCAGCGATCTGATCGCCGCGGGTATCCACGAGCGGGTGCTGACCGTCGCCTTCGAGAAGCAGTCCGAGTCCGAAGCCATGTGGGCGCTGTCGGTGTCGATGCCGTTCCAGCCCCCGATGCACGCCGGCGCCGGCGGCTATTTCGCGCCGCACATCCGGTCGTACATGAGCCGGTCGAAGGCGCCCGATCACATCGGCATCCTCGTCGCCCTCAAGGACCGTCTCAACGCGTTGAAGAACCCCTACGCGCATCTGCACGAGCACGACATCACCTTCGATTCGGTGAAGGACTCGATGATGCTGTGGGACCCGATCCGCTATTCCGAGACCTGCCCGTCATCCGACGGGGCCTGCGCCATGGTGCTGACCAACGAGGCCGGTGGCGATGCCGCCGCCGCCGCTGGTCGGGCCCCGGCCTGGGTCAAGGGTACCGCGCTGCGCAGCGAGCCGACGATGTTCGCTGGCCGCGACCAGGTCAACCCCCAGGGCGGCCAGGACTGCGCCGCCGACGTGTTCGGCCAGGCCGGCATCACCGACCCGCTGCACGAGATCGACGTGGTCGAGATGTACGTGCCGTTCTCGTGGTTCGAGCCGATGTGGCTCGAGAACCTCGGCTTCGCCCCGATCGGCGACGGCTGGAGGTTCGTCGAGGACGGCGTCACCCAGATGACCGGCGAGCTGCCGGTCAACTGCTCGGGTGGTGTGCTGTCGTCAAACCCGATCGGCGCGTCGGGCATGCTTCGTTTCGCCGAGGCCGCCATGCAGGTGCGGGGTACGGCGGGCGAGCATCAGATCGACGGTGCCCGAACCGCGCTGGGCCACGCCTACGGCGGCGGGTCGCAGTTCTTCGCCATGTGGGTCGTCGGCGCCGACAAGCCCTAACCCCCCTTCCGAAACCGGGCATCTTTGCGGCCGGAAAGCGGCCTGCAAAGATGTCCGGTTTCGGGGTGGCGCCGAGCCCGTGGTGCCGGGTCTGACCCGGTCTGATCCCGCTCGTGGAAACCGGGCACCAAAACGGACGCAAAGTGGCCTGCAAAGATGCCCGGTTTCAGATCTTGAGGACTTTGAGGGCGTTTTCGCGGAGGAACTTGGGCCAGACCTCGTCCTTGAACGGAACCTCGGGCATGTCGCCCCAGATGCGGTCATAGGTCAGCCCGGCGGGGAAGTAACCGGCGTACAGAATCTTGTCGCTGCCCCGGGTGTTGGCGTAGTCGATGATCGCCTTGGGGTAGTGGCGAGGGGCAAAGGCCGATGTCGAGTAGTAGAGGTTCGGCCACTTGATCATCAGCTTCACGGCCAGGTCGGTCCACGGCTCGCAGCCGTGGCGCGTGACGAACGTGAGTTCGGGGAAGAACCAGCAAACCTCGTCGATGTGTTCGACCTTCTGCGGCTCGAACGGCACCCGCGGCCCCGGGATGCCGGCGCAGCTGAAGATCGGGATGTCGAGTTCGCAGCACTTGGCGTAGATGGGGAAGTAGCGCTTGTCGTTGATGGCGACCTGCGCACCGGCCGGGAAGGTTGTGAGCGACTTGATGCCGTAGGTCTCGTACGCCTTGACGATGGCGCGTACGGCGTCCATGCCGTCGTTGGGGTCGACCGCCATCGACGGGATGAATCGGTCGGGATGGTCGCGCAGCGCCCGTTCGGCATCTTCCTTACCCGGACCGACGCTGATCATGCCTCGCTCGATCCCGAACCGGTCGAGGTTGTCGAGCACGACAGCGACCGGGTCGACGTTGTCGTCCAGGTCGGCTGGGACGTCCTTGAACATGTACTGCGCCGGAAACGAGAACTCCTTGCTCTCAGCGTCGCGCAGATGGGGCGCAAGGAACTTGTAGACGTCCTTGCGGTTACGACTGGGGAAGCCCAGGAAGGTCTCGATGACGGGAATTCCGGTCGGCATGGTCATGGCCCGATACTAGAACAGGTTCTTATTTCGAGCCTCCCAGTCCGCCCAAGAATGGTGGGTTAGGAAAGGAGACCGGCGCGGCTGGCCAGGCCGGCGGTGCGACGGCTCTCGCGCAGGATGTTGGCGTCGAGGCCGTTGGTGAGATATACGAACGAGATGCCGGTGTCGGGGTCGGCGAAAGCGATCTGACCACCGGCGCCGGCGTGGCCGAAGGCCCGGGGCGAGACCGTGTGGCCGTAGCCCCTGAAGCGGGCGGTGGCCCCGTCGCCGGCGATCATGAGCCCCAGGGTGCGGTGCGACGGCACGCCGAACAGCGGATCGGGCAGATCCCCGTGGATCTCGCGAGTGCCGGCCGCCAGCCACGCCGGATCCCACAGATCGTCGGGGTTGTCGAGCAGGGCCTGGTAGTAGAGCGCCAGGCTGGCCGCGTCGGCGATGCCGCCCGCACCCGGCACGCCGAGCGCCCGTACGTCGGGACGGTTGAACACCATCAGGGCGTCGGTGGTGACCTCGCCGACCAACTGGTCGAGGCTCAGCCCGGGGATGCCCAGCATCGACTCGAACTCGGCGGCCGTGGGGGGCTCGCCACAGACTTCGAGGTTGAGGATGTCGCCCTGGCGGTCGGCTGGCTCACCCAGGCGCAGGCGGTCGAGGCCCAATGGATCGAGCACCCGGGTGTGGACGAAGGTGCGGTAGTCGACACCGCTGGTGGTCTCGATCAGCTCGGCCAGCACCCAGTGGGCCGAGGTCGGGTGGTATTCGAATCGGGTGCCGGGTTGCCAGTTCAGCCGCCAGCCGGCGAACCGCTCGAGCCGTTGCTCACGGGAGGGGACCGACGCAGGGTTGAGCGGGGCGGAGGGGAACCCGCTCTGATGCACCAAGAGCTGGGCGACGGTCACCGACTGCTTGCCGTTCTCGGCAAAGCCCGGGATCACGTCAGCCACTGGTTGGTCGAGCCGCAGCGAACCATCGGCGAGCAACAGCCACACCGCCCCGGCGATCACCGCCTTGGTGCACGAAAAGATCACGTAGCGGTGGTCGGGCCCCGACGCCCCGAAGCTTTCGAACGCGATCACTTCGCCGTGTTGCGCCACGGCCACCTGACACGACGGCAGCACGCCCTCGTCGACCTCGCGGCGGGCTCGGGTCAGCAACGCCTCGAGCGCGTTCGGCTCGGTGAGCTGGTCTTCGGTCATTGGTCTCCCCTTCGTGCTCGGCGCACCGTAGCGCCGCGATGGCCTGGGGCGCCGGTGGTACCTTCGGCGTCGCGGGTGGACGACACCGTCACCGGACGTACAAGTGGAGGTGGCGGTCATGCCCACCGACGGATCGAGAGGCCAACGATGAAGCGCTACCTGCGACTGGCGGCAACGGGGGTGGTGCTCACTGCGCTGTTCGCCGGGTGTAGCTCGACCAAGGGTTCGGGTGGGGCGAATGGGCCCGCAACCACCGAGCCGGCCGGCCACGGCATCAAGCTAAATCAGATCCAAGTGATCGGCACCCACAACAGCTATCACATCGAGCAGCCGGCCGATGTGTTGGCTGGCTACGCCACGGTGTCGGCCGACGCGGCCACGCTGGCTTACACGCATGCGCCGCTCGACCAGCAGTTCGAGAACGAAGGCGTGCGTCAGATCGAGCTCGACGTGCACGCCGATCCCTCCGGGCAGCTCTTCCGGCCGATAGGGACTCCTGGGTTCAAGGTCTTCCACATCGAGCAGCTCGACGAGAAGTCGACGTGCGAGACGCTCACGATTTGTCTCCAGACGGTGAAGGGCTGGTCCGACACCCATCAGCACGCCATCCCGATCATGATCCAGCTCGAGATCAAGACGGGCGCCGAGTTTCCTGGCCCGCCCGACTCACCCGAGATGACGCCGGCGCTGTACGACGCCCTCGACGCCGAGATCCGGGCCGTCTTCCCCGCCGACCGACTGATCACTCCAGACGATGTCCGCGGCTCGTACCCCACGCTCGAAGCGGCGGTGCTGGCCGGCAACTGGCCGATGATTGACGACGTACGCGGTCGGGTGATGTTCACCCTCGACAACAAGCGTGAGGACTACGTCGTGGGGCACGCATCGCTGGTGGGCCGGGTCGCCTTCGCCCCGAGCACGCCCGGATTGCCTGACGCTGCCTTCCTGAAGGAGAACGACCCGACCGGCGACAGCCAGGCTCGCATCCAGGACGAAGTGCGCAAGGGCTACGTGGTGCGCACGAGGTCCGACGACCCGGTCACGACTCCGACCAAGGGTGACACGACTCAGCGTGACCTGGCCCTGTCCAGCGGCGCGCAGTGGATCAGCACCGACTATCCGATTCCGGGGATGACGGCCCGCTACGGCGGTTCGACCTACGTAGCCATGATCCCGGGAGGCACCCCGGCTCGGTGCAACCCGATCAACGCCCCACCCAATTGTCAGAACAGCTGGATCGAAGTGGCGCCGATCCCGACCGCGGTCCCCGACGGCACGACCGGGACCACGGGCTGAGTGAGAGTTCGTCGCCGTCGCAACTCTCGTCATTCGGTGCTCTGGACCGTGGCGAGGGTCCTGCTGGTATCGACCGCGGTGGCGCTGGGCGTTGCTGTCTATTTCGGCGTGCGGCCGGTGACCAACCCCGGCGTTCAGGAGTGTGGCTCTCCGGCCGCCTTCGCCATCCGCAACACCACTGACGTTCAGGTCCCGCCGCCCGGTTCGGCCGACGAGCCGGCCAACGCCGAGGCCCTCCGCTCCCAGCCCCGCTGCCATGAACTGGTCGATCAGCAGTTGGCCCATCTCGGCGTGGCTCTGGGCCTGGCGATCGGCTTCGGGTTGCTCGGTGCCGCGCTGGGGCTGCTCGATGATCGGCTGGTTTACCGACGCGCGCCGCGCTTCGAGTCCTACTTGCGTGAACGTCCCGCCGACCTGCCCAGTGACCCGTGGGATCAGCCGGTGGTGCCGATCGACGACCTGGGCGAGCGGCTTCCCGATCTCGAATGGCGAGAGGTACGGATTGTCGCCGGCATGAGCCTGTTGGCCTTGATCGCGCTGCCGCTGCTGGCCCCGTGGGCAGTGGTGACGGCGGCATTGGACGACGTTTCGCCGGTCGCCATCGTGGTGGTCATGGTGCTGGTGGCGCTGTCGTATCCACTGGCGGCGGCAGGGGTGGTCGCCGTAACGGGTGGCGAGCCGCAGGACCTTGGGGGGTTCGTATCCGATGTCGAGACGGGGGTGGCGGCGTCGTTCACCGGACGTCTGCTGCCGGCGTACGGCGCCGCTGGAATGACGGTCCACCAGTTGGTGCGAGCCGGCATCGCTCGTCCGGTTGCGCTGCGCCGAATCCGATCGCTCGAGGTCGTGGCCATCGTCAGCCACGCCGCGCTGCTGGGCATCATGGGGCTAGCGACGATCGTGGTCGGGCGTCGCGATGGTCTGACGCTGCGCGGCGGATGGGTCGTCGGCGTGTTCGTCGTGGTCCTGCTCGCAGTGGGTGTGGTCGCCGGGCCGCGCCGCTATCGGAACCTGGTGGTGCGCCCCGACTGGAGCGCGGCCGGCGACGTGCGGAGTCTGGTGGGTCAGCCGTTGCAGTTGCTGGCGATGGTGGGTTCCTGCCTGGGCTTGGCCATGGTCGATGCGGGGGTCCTGGTGGCGGCCATGCACGCCTTCGGTGGGTCGGCCCCGGTGGCCGCGGTGATGTTCGTCAGCCTGATGGCCTCGGTGGCTGCCGTCGTGGCCGTCACTCCCGACGGTGCCGGCGTGATCGAGTCGGTGATGGTGCTCGGACTCATCTGGGCGGGGGTCGACGCAGGCCCCGCGGTGGCCGCCGCTCTGCTCACCCGGATCGTCAGGTTCTGGCTGCCGATGCTGCCCGGCTGGTTCGCCCTGCACCGTCAGCAGCGCGCCGGCATCCTCTGACGACAAGCCGAGGTTGCGTAGATCCAGGTCGGGAACCGCCCACTGTTTCGTTGATGGTTTTGGGCTACGTCGACCAAGGTAGCTTGGGTCCACTTTACTACATAGTCCCGGGGTCCTTGCTAATCCTCGGACCGCTCTTCTACATCTTGGAACGTCGCGCTTTACCTGTCCTCGTTTGTTATGTTTTCGTGCTGCTCACTGGC
>JAYUBX010000054.1:0-6692 GCA_043740665.1 Candidatus Neomicrothrix sp. | reverse complement strand
TCGCCGAACTCCTCGACCTCGGCCCACACCTCGGCGATGCCGGTCTGGCGCAAGGCTGAACACGAGCGGGCCCGAGCGGTCCACATCGACCAGCGCGGGCGCATTAGGTGCAGAGCGTTGGTGTAGTCGGCGACGGTGCGCCCGGCCGCCGGGGCCAGGTCTCCATCGGCCTTGTTGACGACGACCAGGTCGGCCAGCTCCATGATCCCGCGCTTGATGCCCTGCAACTCGTCGCCGCCGCCGGGGGCCACCAGCAGCAGGAACAAGTCGACCATGTCGGCCACGGCGATCTCGGATTGGCCGACCCCGATGGTCTCGACGATCACGACGTCGAAGCCGAAGGCCTCGCACAGCAACATGGCCTCTCGTGTGCGTCGGGCCACACCGCCGAGCTGGGTGCCACCGGGCGACGGGCGGATGAACGCATCCGGGTGGCGAGACAGCTCGGCCATGCGGGTCTTGTCGCCGAGGATCGATCCGCCGGTGCGCGAGCTTGATGGGTCGACGGCCAGCACGGCCACCCGCCGGCCAGTGCTGACGACGTGCAGTCCCAACGCCTCGATGAACGTCGACTTGCCGACGCCCGGCGCGCCACTGATGCCGAGACGAACCGAGCCGCCGGTCGCCGGCAGCAACGCTTCGAGCACGGCGGCGGCCCGGTCGCGATGGTTGGCTCGGGTCGATTCGACCAGGGTGATGGCTCGAGCGAGAGCTCGCCGGTCTCCAGCTCGGATACCGGCGATCAGCTCGCGTGACACATCACCGTCGGCGTCGGGCACGGCTCAGCTCGCGCTGCGACGCTCGAGCACCAGGGCGAGCACCTGACGGGCCGCGTCAGGGATGTTGGTGCCGGGCCCGAAGATGGCGGCCACGCCAGCGGCGTAGAGCGCGTCGTAGTCCTGCGGAGGCACGACGCCACCGACGACGACCAGCACGTCCTTGGCCCCGGCCGCCGTGAGCTCGGCGATGAGCTGGGGGACGAGCGTCAGGTGACCGGCGGCCTGACTCGACACCCCGACGACGTGGACGTCGTTCTCGACCGCATCGCGTGCTGCTTCGGCCGGTGTCTGGAAGAGGGGGCCGACATCGACGTCGAAGCCGAGGTCGGCGAAGGCGGTCGCGATGACTTTGGCGCCGCGATCGTGGCCGTCCTGTCCCATCTTCACGACCAGCATCCGGGGCCGCCGCCCCTGGGCCGCGGCGAAGGCTTCGATGTCGTGCTGGATGGCGGCGAATCCCTCGTCGCCCTCGTAGGCCTGGCCGTACACCCCGGAGATGCTACGGATCTCGGCACGGTGACGGCCGAATACTTCTTCCATGGCGTCGGAGATCTCGCCGACGGTGGCCCGGGCCCGGGCGGCGTCGATGGCCAGGGCGAGCAGGTTGCCCGTGCCTCGAGCTCCCTCGGTGAGGGCGGCCAGCGCGGCGCGACAGGCGGCGCCGTCGCGGTTCGCTCGCACATCGCGCAGCTTGGCGATCTGCCCCTCGCGCACCTTGGTGTTGTCGATGCTGAGCACATCGACCAGTTCGACGTTCTCGGGGACGTACTTGTTGACGCCGACGACGACGTCTTGGCCCCGGTCGACCCGGGCCTGACGGCGGGCGGCCGAAGCCTCGATGCGCAGCTTGGGCATCCCCGACTCGACTGCTTTGGTCATGCCGCCGAGCGCTTCGACCTCCTCGATCAGGCCCCAAGCCCGCTCGGCCAGATCGTGGGTGAGCGCCTCGACGTAGTAGCTGCCGCCGAGCGGATCGACCACGTGGGTGATGCCGGTCTCTTCGGCGAGAATCAGCTGCGTGTTGCGGGCGATGCGGGCGCTGAACTCGGTGGGCAGGCCGAGGGCCTCGTCGAAGGCATTGGTGTGCAGACTCTGCGTGCCGCCCAGCACGGCGGCCATGGCTTCGACGGTGGTGCGCACCACGTTGTTGTAAGGATCCTGCTCGGTGAGCGAGACGCCCGATGTCTGGCAGTGGGTGCGCAGCATCAGCGACTGCGGCTTCTTCGGCTCGAACGGCGCCATCACCCGATGCCACAGCAGCCGGGCGGCCCGGAGCTTGGCGACCTCCATGAAGAAGTTGGTGCCGATGGCGAAGAAGAAGCTGAGCCGGCCGGCGAACTCGTCGATGTCGAGGCCCTGGGCCAGCGCCGAGCGGACGTACTCGAGGCCGTCGGCGATGGTGAAGGCCAGCTCTTGTTCGGCCGTCGCTCCGGCCTCTTGCATGTGGTAGCCCGAGATCGAGATCGAGTTGTAGCGAGGCATGTTGCGGGCGGTGTAGGTGATGATGTCGGCGACGGCCCGCATGCTCGGCTCGGGCGGGTAGATGTAGGTGTTGCGCACCATGAACTCTTTGAGGATGTCGTTCTGGATGGTGCCGCTCAGCTGCGCCTGGTCGACGCCCTGCTCTTCGCCGGCCACGACGAACATAGCCAGCACGGGGATGACGGCGCCGTTCATCGTCATCGACACCGACATCTTGTCGAGCGGGATGTCGTCGAACAGCACCTTCATATCCTCGACCGAGTCGATGGCCACACCAGCCTTGCCCACATCGCCCTCGACGCGGGGGTGGTCACTGTCGTAGCCGCGATGGGTGGCCAGATCGAAGGCGACCGACAGGCCCATCTGCCCGGCGGCCAGGTTGCGACGATAGAACGCGTTGGACTCCTCGGCCGTCGAGAAGCCGGCGTACTGGCGGATCGTCCACGGGCGGTTGGCGTACATCGACCCGCGCACCCCCCGGACGAACGGGGCGAACCCCGGGATGTTGTCGCGCTGCTCGGCCGGCAGGCCGGCCAGGTCGGCGCCGGTGTAGAGCGGCTTGACGTCGATACCTTCCGGCGTGGTCCACACCAGGCTGTCGGCGTCGGCGCCCTTCAGCTCCTTGGCGACAAGGGCCTTCCAGTCATCGACGGTCGCGGCTTGGTCTCCGGGCTGATCGGTCACTGCGCCAGCCTACGAGGTGGCCGCGAGCCATCAAAAAAGCGGGACAACTGACGGTCTCGGGGGTCAGGCTGCTGTTGTCCAGGGCAGGTCGGGTGCGAGGCCGGCTCGGTCGAGCATGATCTTGGTGATGAACGCTTCGGGTTGTGGAAGCCGCGGGCGTTGGTGCGGATGCGGCCGATCGAGGCGTTGTTGGATTCGGCGATCCCGTTGCTGAGCTGCCACTCGATGGTCGCTTCGATCGACTTGGCGGTAGGTGCGGATCGTGCGGGCCAGTTTCACGAACGGGGTGAGCTCGGAGCGGCTGGCGTAGGCGAGCCGGTCGTCGAGCGCCCGGCGGGCCTGGTTCAGGGGCAGGGCGAATATGTCACGAAGTTCCTCTTTGAGTTGGAACGCCCGGAATGTCCGCCGGTTGGCGGCCTCGAGCGCCCAGATGACGTCGCGTTGGCTCATGGTGAGGTTCTCCCCGTTGCGGCGCAGCAGGAACCGCAGACCCTTGAACTGCTTGGCGGCTTTCGCGGCGCCGGCCTGGCGGAGCTTGTTCCACTCCTGGCGGCGCACCTCGTCGAGGGCCTTGGTGGCCCAGCCGACCGCGTGGAACGGGTCCAAGCACACGACCGCGTCCGGGGCCCGGAGAGCGACGACGTCGGTGATCCACGTGGCCCCGTCCGCGGTCACGAACCCCAGGTCCGCGGCGTGGTCGCCGAGGGCATCGAAGAACGTCCCGACGGTGTCCTTGGACCGGCCCTTCGCCGCCCAGATGACCTTGCCGGTGAAGTGGTCGCACACCACGGTCAGGTACTTGTGACCCTTTTTGTACTTGACTTCGTCGATGGCGATGGCGACGAACCCGTCGAGCAGATCAACCCGACCGAGCGCCTCGGTCGCCAGCCGCACACACATGTGGTTCACGGCCCACCACGAGATCCCGTAGCGATCCGCGGCGGCTTGTTTGTTCCCCACGATCGCGTCGTGCACCACTAGGTCCTCGAACGCCCGACTGAACACCGTGTCGTGGCGCGCCCACACGACCGCGGCGACGGTCGGCCCGCACGCCCGGCAGTCAACACGACGGGCGACGGCCACGATCACCACCGTGGCATAGCCCGCATCAAGATGGCGCCACCGGCGGACCCCACCACCGTTGTCGAGCCACGACGCCAGCCCGCCACACCGACCGCAGCGGCCCCGCCGCCGAACCTTGGGTCGCGCCCATGCACCTCCACCCGAGGACGCCACCGCGGGCCACCCGGATCCGTCTCGACTCCGATGATCACCACGTCGCGGTCGAACCCGCACACCGCTTTGACTACCTTGCTGACGCGCACGCCGTCCCTTCCTCGCAGCCGTTCCTCGACAGCTCGGAAGTTAGGGACCGGACGGCGTGCACACAAGGATCTCAACCCACCCCAACGGCGCCACCAACCCCCGAACGCGTCAGTTGAGCCAAAAAAGCGGGCATGCTGCGCCCCGTGTCTGCCCCGCCGTCTGTGCCCGCGTTCGAGTTCGACGAGGTGTCGGTGGTGGTCGCCGATGGCTCCACGATCCTGGACCGGGTCAGCACCTCAGTTCCATCCGACGGCATCACCGTGATCGCCGGGCCGTCCGGCTCGGGGAAGTCGACCCTGCTGCGCCTGTGCAACCGACTCGAGGCGCCGACGTCGGGTCGAGTGTACTTCGAGGGCCACGACATCGCCGGGCTCGACCCGCTGGCCCACCGCCGCCGGGTCGGCATGGTCTTCCAGCGGCCGACGCTGTTTGCCGGCACCGTGCGAGACAACCTGCTGGTGGCCGATCCCGACGCGGTCGATGACCGATTCGTCGACGTGCTCGAACAGGTCGGGCTCGACCCAGTCTTCCTCGATCGCACGGGTGACGACCTGTCGGGGGGCGAGGCCCAACGGGCCTGCATCGCCCGGGCGTTGCTCACCGGCCCGCAGGTGTTGCTGATGGACGAGGCGACCTCGGCGCTCGATCCCGATGCCCGGCACACGATCGAGCAGTTGGGGCGTTCGTTGGCCGACGCGGGGCTCACCCTGCTGTGGGTCACGCACGATCTCGAGCAGGTCGAGCGGGTGGCCGACCGCGAGATCGTGGTGCTCGAAGGTCGGCTCGCCGACCCCGACGAAGCCCGGCGATTCCTCGCCGGCCGAGACTGACCTCGATGTCGAACCGAAGGGACAGGGTGCGCTGATGGAGTCGTCCTCGAGCATCGGATGGGGAGGCCTCGCCGCTTCGATGACGCTGGTCGTCGTGGCCGTGGTGCTGTCGTGGCGGCTGCGGCTGGGACTCGAGCGGTCGATGTTGTGGTCGTGCGCTCGAGCGGGGGTGCAGTTGCTGGTCACCGGCTGGGCGCTCACCCTGGTGCTACGGCCCGAGGCACCGATCGCCTGGTCGTGGCTGTGGGTGGTGGCAATGGTCGGGGTAGCCGGTCTCACGGTGCGCAATCGGGCGCCGGAGATCCCCGGCATCTTGCCCCTGGCAGTTTTCGCCACGGCCATCGTCGGCGCGGTGAGCCTTGGGGTCATCTTCGGGTTCCACATCTTCCCCGTCGAGTCGCGAACGGTGATTCCGTTGGCCGGGATGATGATCGGCAACTCGATGACCTCGGTCGTGGTCGCGGCCCGACGGGTGACCGGCGAGCTGCGCGACAAGCGGCTCGAGGTCGAGGCCCGCCTCGCGCTCGGGCGATCCTGGCAGGACGCGTCGCGCCCCTACGTGCGCGAGGCCATGCGCACGGCCATGATCCCGCAGATCGAGTCGACCAAGGCGGTGGGTCTGGTGTTCTTACCCGGGGCCATGACGGGACTCATCCTGGCGGGGGTGAGCCCGGTCGACGCCGTCCAGGTGCAGTTGGCCATCATGTATCTGATCCTCGGTTCGGTGGCGACCAGCGTCACCGTCGTCGCCCTGGGGTTGGCCCGGCGCCTGTTCACCGCCGACAGTCGATTGGTGCCGCTGCCGCGACCCGTTGGGTGAGGGCCACCAGTCGATCGAGCTGTATCCGGGGACCGGTAGCCTGTCGACCATGGCGAAGCGCTTTGTGATCATCGGTGGCGGGCCGGCGGGCAACACCGCGGCGACCTATGCCGCCCGGCTGGGCGCCGACGTGACCGTGATCGAGCGCGACATCCTGGGCGGGGCGGCCCACCTGTGGGACTGCATCCCGTCCAAGGCCATGATCGCCACCGGCGGGGCGCTGTCGCAGATCAACGCGGCCAGCGGGATGGGGCTCACCGTCGGACCGGCATCGGTCGATTTCGACGCCTTGCGCGGCCGCATCGCCACGATCCAGGACAAGCTGCGAGCGTCGGTGTCGGGGATGCTCGAGAACCAGGGCGTCACCCTGATCCAGGGCACCGGGCGCTTGAAGGGCCCCCACGATGTCGTGGTCGAGACCGCCGACGGCCTGATCGAGGTCGACGCCGACGTCATCTTGTTGAGCACCGGCAGCCGTCCCCGCATCCCTGACTGGGCACCCATCGACGGCACCAGGGTTCTCACCACCCGCGACGCCTATCCGCCCCCCGAGATGCCCGAGCATCTCATCGTGGTCGGCTCGGGCGTCACCGGCGTTGAGTTCGTGCACATGTTCTCGTCGTTCGGCTGCCAGGTGACGCTCATCGTGAGCCGCCAGCAGGTCTTGCCCCAGAAGGACCCCGAGGTCGCCGCTGCGCTCGAGGACGACTTCATCCGGCGGGGAGTCCGGCTCTACAAAGGCGCTCGGGCCATCGGGCTCGATGTCGGCGA
>JAYUBX010000053.1:0-8689 GCA_043740665.1 Candidatus Neomicrothrix sp. | reverse complement strand
CCCGTCAACCGCGTCGACACCCGACAACACCGACGGATCGAGCCCGTCACACCACGCATCCGACGCCGACTCGACCGCAGCCAACCGGCCCGGCGAAGCAAACACGGTAGCGGAAGACATAGAACAAGTGTACTTAATTCGTGGTCAAAGTCAACCGTTCTAGAGGATTCTCACAGATTTTTCCGGAACTTCTCATGGACGTGAGACCGCCCAGGCCGCTTCCTGTTCGCCCATCAACGTCGCCGGAGGCGCCCCTCCACGGCGGTAGCCCATCACGATGGCGCGCCAGTGGTTGGTGGCACCCAAACGGCCCAGCAGGGCGCTGACGCCCCACACGACCCGGTCGATCAGCACGAACGATGGCGGCATGTCGAGGGCGGCGAGCACGTCGGCGTAGGGGCCACGGATATCGAGCAGCGATTGCAGGGCTTCGCTGGCATAGTCGGGCTCGAACGTGAACGTCTCGTCGAAATAGGCGCGGTAGGGCGCGCTCACACAGGCAAACACCCGGTCGGCGTCGAGCCCGTGGTCGGCGGCCAAGAAGCCGGACGCCACCATGGCCGCGGTGGTGGCGTCGGGGTCGTGGGCCAGCACACTGTCGAGCACGCTCATGAGGCCGGCGTGCTCGGTCGCGTCCAGTACTTTGACCAGGCCGAAGTCGAGCAGGGTGACCCGACCATCCGGGGCGAAGCGATAGTTGCCGGGGTGCGGGTCGCCGTTGAAGATCCGGTCCCGCACGATGGATCCCTGGGCGAAGCGAAAGAGTGCCTCGCCAGCACGCTGGCGACCCGCTTCATCGGCCGTCGCCTCGAACTCGGCGAACGTCAGACCGTCGGCCCACTCGGTGGTGAGCACTCGCCGCCCCGATCGCTCGGACACCACGGCCGGCACGTGCAGAAACGGATGACCGGCGTAGCGCTCGGCGAACTGTCGCTGATGGCCAGCCTCGACGTGATAGTCGAGCTCGTCGATCATGCGCAGGCGCAGCTCGTCGGCCAGCGCGGCCACGTCGACGCTCTTGAGGGTGACCGCCGACAGCAGCGAGCCGATGCGTTCACCGTCGGCCAGGTCGACGCCGATGGCCTCGTCGACCCCGGGATACTGCACCTTCACTGCCACGACGCGGCCATCGGCCATGGTCGCCCGATGCACCTGACCGATCGACGCGGCGGCCACCGGCATCGGGTCCCACGTGGCGAACAGCGCAGTCGGATCAGCACCGAGCTCGTCCCGCACGACCCCGGCGGCCAGGCTCGGCGCCATCGGCGGCGCGTTGGCCTGCAGCTGGGCCAGCGCCGCCTGGGCCTCGGGCGGCAATCCGGCGGCCACGAACGACACCATCTGGCCGAGCTTCATCACTGCGCCCTTCATGTGGCCCAGCTCTCGCGCCGCGTCCTCGGCCGAGCGGATGGCGAAGCCCTCGTCGAGCGCGGCCCGGCGGTCCGGGCTGGCGGCGATCGACCGAGTGCGAGTCGCCGCCAGATCGGCACCGCGGCGAACCGTCAGCCCCGCCAGCCGGGCTCGGCGCCGCCACCGTCGGAAACGACCAGCGGTCACGCCGATGGTGAAGGCGGCGCCAGGTCGTCCGACGCAACCGAGCCGCCCGACTCGACTGGCTCGTCCGAGCCGCGAGACTCGGCCGAGCCTGCAGCCAGATCGCCGAAGGTGGCGAGGGTGAAGCCGTACTCCTTGACCGCGTGGCGCACGGTGCCCGACATCAGCGCGGCGAGCTCGGCGCCCCACAGGTAGTTCCACGGATAGCGCACCCGGGCCGGGTCGTCGGGCTCGCCCGGATGCGTGGCCAGCTCGGCCGACGGCGCACGGGTCGCGGCCAGGCGGTGGAGCGCCTTGATCATCGAGGGCAGATCGAGGTGACCGGCCTCGTCGAGCCCGGTCGAGGCGCGGGCGAAGGCCCATCCTCGGGCCCGGCACCGACGCTCGAGCCGGTGGGCAAGGCGGCGCACGGTGATGCCCACCGGCGTGGGCGCGGCCGACCGGGTGATGCGGATCACCTTGACGTCGTGAACCGCCCCGAGATCCATCACCACATCGCCGACCATCGGCCACAGATGCAGGTTCTGATGGGTGTCGAAATGGTCGATGGTCAGTCCCGCGGCCTGGATGCGTTCGATCTGGGCGGCGAACTCGCGGCGAAGATCATCGGGATCGATTCGGCCGGCCGCGGCGCGGGGAAGAAACTGCTTCCACGACAGCCACAACCGGCCCTTGCGGTCGACCAGCGTCGGGATCTCGACCGCACTCAACAGGGGCGGATCCTCGCCGACGGCCGCCAGGTGGGCTCCGGTGCCCAGCCGCGGCGCGTCGTGCAGCCACGCGGCCGAGACGTCGAAGCTGGGTGACAACGTGAGCACCGAAGTGCTGGTGACGATGCCGTCTCGATGCGCTCGCAGGATCGCCCGCGACACCTTTTCGGTGAGGCCGTAGTCGTCGGCGTTGACGATGAGCAACCGGGTCGACGATGCGTCGGCACGGGCTCGCGGGCTCATCCTTCGGGGTCCGTTTCCGGCCGCCGCTGTTCGAGCGTCAGCGGCCGCAAGGACTCGAGCTCGGATCGCAGCCCGAGCATCTCCTTGACCAGATGGATGATCACCGCGTTGGACGACAACGTCGAGATGCCGCGCGTGCGGGGGAAGTAGTCGACGCCGAACTGCACGATCTCGTAGCCCAGCCGCTTGGCCCGCGCCAACAGCTCGACATCGATGAACGAGCCTTCGCTCTTGAGCTCGATGTGCTCGAAGACCGACCGACGACACAGCTTGAACGAGAAGTTCATGTCGCGCAGCCGCAACCCGAACATCGACTGGATCAGATGGTTGTAGGCGTAGCTGTAGACCAGCCGGCGAGGGCCTTCACCGGTGCGGTCGAAGCGGTACGCACTCACGATGTCGGCGTCGTAGAGGCGCAGCAGCCGCACCGCCTTCGACAGCTCGGCCATGTCGAACGGCAGGTCGGCGTCGGTGTACAGGATCAGGTCGCCCGTGGCCTCGGCGAACCCCGTCTTGAGGCTGCCACCCAGCTTGCGGTTGACCGGATGGTGCACCACTCGGATGCGGGGATCCTCGGCCGCCATCTTGTCGGCCAGCACACCGGTGTCGTCGGTCGACGCGTCGTTGATCAGCAGCACGTCGTAGCGACGGATCTCGCCTTCGGCGATGAGCCGATCGCCGGCATCGAGGGCGGCCGCCACGGCGCGACGAAGGGTCTCCTGCTCGTTCCACATCGGGTAGAAGATGGTGAGGGTCTCGAACGGGGGCTGGGTCACCAGAGACTCATAGGGCTCGGAGATGGAATCGGAGATGGGCTCGGACGGTTCGGTTCGGCCTCAGGCAAGGTAGTAGCCCCTTGCGTAGGCTGAAGCCAACCCGGCCAGCAACAGGCCCGACATCGCCAGCACCGCGACGCGTAGCTTGGGCCGGTCGGTGAGCATCAGGGCGCCGGCGGCGAACAGCGGGAAGGCGCCGATCAGATAGCGGCCGGCACCGAGGAAGTCCTTGGTGCCGATAGCGGCGAGGGCGACGATGGCGATGCAGTAGCCGGCGTAGCCCCAGCCGATCCGGCGCCACACCACCCAGATCAGCACGATCGCGCCGAGCACGAGCAACGCCTGCAACAGGATGCTCAGCGTGTAGACCGACTCGGACCACGCATGTGGGCTCTGGCCGTGACTGTTGCTGACCGAGTCGTTGAGCCACCGGGGCAGGTGATGCAGCCGCTGCAGGAACGAGACCTTGAACCAGGTGCGGGGACCCACCGGCTGGTCCCACCCAGGGGCGCCTTCGATGTCGGTGAACAGCAGTGGGTTGCCCCAGCGGACGCCCTGATAGGCCGACCAGGCCGCCAGCCCGCCGAACGAGAGCAGCACGCCGCAGTCGCCCCGACGCAGGCGCCGCAGCCGCCGGAACCCGCCGCGTCGCTCGACCGTGACCAGCACCAACCCGATGGCGACAGCGATGCCGACCGGTCGGGTGGCTGATGCCAGCGCACCCACGACGCCGGCCCACACCGGGTGACCACCTTCGAGTAGCAGGAACGCGGCCACGGCCAAGGCCAGGAAGAGGGCATCGGCGTAGACCGCGCCGTACAGGTACCAGGCATAGGGGTAGAGCAGCAGCAGGCCGACGGCGACTCGTGTGGTGAGCGGGTCGAGTCGCGACCGGGCCCACCGCTGGAAGCCCACCACGGCGACCAGTCCACTGGCGAAGGTCACCGCGATGCCGGCCAGCGCGCTGCTGCCGACCACCTGCGCCACCGGCCACATCGCCATCGGGTAGCCGGGGAAGTAGGCCAGGTTGGCTTGCGCGTTGGTGCCGTGGGACTCGTAGCCGTTGCTGACGATGTCGCGGTACCAGTTGCCATCCCATCGCACCCAGCCTTCGAGCAGCCACGATCCGGGGAAGTGCAGCGGGGCAATCGGGTACCCGCTCCAACGACTGAGCAGGTGCACCGATCCGGCCACGATGGCCACCAGCACGGCGGCGACCACGAGGTAGGCGCTGACCGCGAATCGGGTACCGCGTGGGTCGTCGAGCGGTTCGACCGACTCAACTGGCTCGACTGGTTCGACCGGCCTGATCACGTCGCCCACGTCCCAACGTCTCCGATCTTTCATCACCGTCGACGGACCGAATCCCGATCGTTCGGGGTCGGCCTCAAGGCCCGTGACCGGCCTTCTGAGCGTCGGAACGCTACCAGCGAGAACCACCCGAATCTCGGTATGGACGAAGCACTCGACGAAGGCCGCCTCGGCTCGTGCCGCTGGCCTAGGGTGGCGGAATGCCGGAAGAACCAGGCTGGTATCCCGATCCCAAGGGTGAGGCGAACTTCCGCTTCTACGACGGCCGCAAGTGGACCAAGAGCCTGGCGGCCGAGCATCCCGTGGCCGAACGGCCCGACGACGGCCCGGTCGAGGGTGGGCTCATGGGGTTGCTCGAACACGAACGGGTGAACGAGCCGATCACCACCGAACCCGTGGTGCGCTCGACGGCCTATGTCGACCTGAACACCCACGTGCCGTTGACGCCCCCGGCATGGAGCAGCCCGCTGCCGGCGCCGCCGACGGACGAGCAGGCGCCGCCGCCCCCGCCGCCACCGCCACCGCCACCGCCACCTCCCCCGCCACCACCGCCGGCCTGACGCGAGTTCGTCGCCCCGCATGACCAACCACGATCACGCCGACGCGGGTCTGCACGTGCCGCCCTCGATCCACCCCGAACTGGCCGCGCACACCGACCTGTACCTGCCCCCCACGGTGCACCGCATCGGCGACCGGGTCTCGTGTGCCGTGGGTTGGAACCTGGCCAACATCACCATGATCGAAGGCGATGACGGCATCGTCATCGTCGACACCGGCATGAACGTGCAGCAGGGCACCGACGTGCTGGCCGAGTTCCGGCGCCTCACCGACAAGCCGATCGCCGCCGTCGTGCTGACCCACCACCACGTCGATCATGTGCAGGGCACGACGTCGTTCATCGACGCAGCCCGGGCCGAGGCTGGTGGTCGTGGCGAACCCGTGCCGGTCTACGCCCACGAGTCGTTGATGGACGAGTACAGCCAGGAGAACGTGCTGATCGGGCCGATCATGAATGCCCGGGCGATCCCGATGTACAACCTGGCCCTGAGCGGCCCCGAAGCCGAGGGGATGAACGCCGGCATCGGCCCGGTCTTCAGCCCCGGCCGCACCGGCTTCCTGCCGCCGACGCACCTGGTCGGCCACGACCTCGAGGTCACCATCGCCGGTGTTCGCCTTCACCTGGTCCACGTGCCCAGCGAGGCCGAATCCGAGCTGTGCGTCTGGCTACCCGACCAGCGGGTGCTGCTGTCGGCCGAGGTGATCCAGGACCACACCTGCCCCAACCTCTACACCCTGCGCGGCGCCAAGTACCGCGACCCGAAGCAGTGGTACGAGAGCATCGACCTGATGCGGCGGTGGGACAACGCCGAACACATGGTGCTGCAGCACGGACCGCCGGTCTCAGGTGGTGGCGAGGTGGCCGACACCCTGCGCAACTATCGCGACGGCATCCAGTACCAGCACGACCAGACGCTGCGCTGGGCCAACCGCGGGTACGCCAAGGACGAGATCGCTCAGCGGGTGCGCCTGCCCGAGCACCTCGAGAACTGGTCGCCGTGGATGCGGCCGTTCTACGGATCGGTGAAGCACAACGTGCCGGCGATCTACAACGGCTATCTGGGATGGTTCGACGGCGACCCGGTGGCCCTCGACCCGACGCCGCGCGTCGAGTACGCCGACCGGTTGGTGCGGCTGATGGGCGGGCGCGACGCAGTGCTGGCCGAGGCCCGGCGGGCCTACGACGACGATGACGACTGGCAGTTCACGGCCGAGCTCACCACGTATCTGATCCGCATCGATCTGGACGACTCCGACGCCCACCGGCTGAAGGCGGCCGCCTTCCGACAGCTCGGCTATGCCCAGATCAACCCCACCTGGCGAGGGTTCTACCTGACCGGTGCCAGCTACCTCGACGGCACCTTGACCGACCAGCTCGACGCAATCTTCCAGCTCATCGGCGCGCAGCGGGGCGATCCCGCCGTCGTGGGCGGGTTGCCGGCATCCGTGCTGGTCGAACAGTTGGCGGTGCGCCTGCGGTCCGAGGCAACGGTCGACTGGTCGTTCACCGTCGTGCTCGATTTCACCGACGTGGACGAGTCGTTCACGGTCGAGATCCGGCGCGGCATCGCCGAGATCCGCGTCGGGGCCGACGGCTCGGCCGACGCCACCGTGGCCGGGCCACGCACCGCGCTCGGACCCCTCGTCCTGGGCGCGGTCACCCCGGTCCTCGGGCTCGATCACGACGACCTGACCCTCACCGGCGACCGGGCCAACCTCGTACGGTTCTTCGACTCGTTCGACGACGTCTTCTCGCGCTACCCGCCGTTCTTCGTCCGCTGACCCCGCGACCTCGACCGGCTCACGCGGGCACCGCCCGAGCCCGATGCCGATGTCGTCGGATCGTGAACACCACGAGTACCGTCCCCGCGGCCAGTCCGAGCAGCAGGACGGCGATGTCGTCGCCGCCGTGGTGGCCGGTCACGATGCGCACCAATCCGTCCGCGGTGTGCCCGATCGAGACCGCGAACGTCAGCGACGCCACCAGGTTCCAGATCGCGAACCGGCGATCGTTCATCTTGGCCGTGCCCGACACGATGGCCGATGTCAGGAAAGCTGCGACGGGGCCCCATCGGGCATAGGCCCGGACGGCGACGACCGTGATGTCGAGACGGCCCTGGCTGGCGGCCGCACCGGCGGCGCCGAGGGCGGCGGCGCCGACGAACGGGATGCCCGCCCAACAGATCGCCACGGCCACGAAGAGCAGCACGTAGGCCAGGATCGGACCCGCATCAACAGACGCCAGAACCATCACCGGGCTGGCTTGCGGGCGGTGGCGGTGAACACGACGGCGACCCGACACACCGCGCCGGTCGACGAAGCGACTCCCGGTTCGGCGAAGGTGACGACGCCGGCAAGCTCGGCTGACGCTTCGAGGGTGGCCACCGGCTGCTCACCCAACAGGGGATGGTCGGCCCGCCAGCCGACCTGCACCCCGCGTGGCGCGCTCAGCATGCCCCAGTCACCCGCCGGCAGCGGCACCTCGACGGCGGTCCCGACCGGCGCACCGACCGCCTGATCGGCGTCCAGCTTCAACGCTTCACGCCGAGCCCGGGTACGCCGGCCCATGAATCGGAAGTCGACCTCGATCGCCCCGAGTGCTTGCGCGGCCGGGCGCAACGGCGCTGGCAGATCGAAGTGGGTGTCCCACCCACGAGTGCCTTGCAGCCAGGCCTCGGAGAGACCCAGCTGCTCGGCCGCTCGCAGCAGCTCGTCGTCAGAGTCGGCGACCAGGTGACACCAGACCTTGTGCCGATAGGGCACTCGACCGGTGTAGTCGATGAGCCGATCGACGTAGCAGCTCACCCGGTGCGACTTCGACCGACCCGATCGAGCCCGTTGGCTAGGCCAGCGCCTTGGCCTTGAGCGAGTCGAACTCGCCCTGGTCGATGACTCCGGCGTCGAGCAGATCCTTGGCCTTGGCGATCTGGTCGGTGGGCGAGGCACCGGTGCCCGCGGCGTTCTGCACGTAGCTGTCGAAATCCTTCTGGGCGCTCTTCTGCAGAGCCGCGTTTCGCTCGGCCATGCCCTTGCCGCGGGCGATGAGGTACACGAGCACCGCCAGGAACGGGACGATGACGATGAAGATGACCCACAGCGCCTTCATGGTGCCCGACTCGGAGTGGTCACGGAAGAGATCCATCAACACCTGAAGCAGGATCATGATCCAGATGAACAGGAAGAAGAAGAAGAGCATCGACCAGAGCAGGTCGCCAAGGTTGACATTAGCTAGGACCATGAGACGTTCTCCCAGAGGTGAGGGTGAGGCGCGATCGAGTGGGCCCGACGGCCGGATATCGCCCTGTTTCTAGCCCATGACCGGCTCGGCGCGCTTCACCCACATCGGGTGAATCAAACCTACCGTCCATCAATCGGTCAGGCAGTCGTTCAGCCAGTCGGCCGGCGAGTGCGGCCGACTGCCGCTGACTGCGGATCAGATGCTGGTGCCGCCAAGGGGCACCCAGTTGGCCCACGTGCCGTCGGGGGTGTTCTGCCAGCGATGCCACAGCTGGCGGTCGTCGCCCTCGATGAACAGCT
>JAYUBX010000052.1:0-2637 GCA_043740665.1 Candidatus Neomicrothrix sp. | reverse complement strand
TCGCTGGCCGCTCGGGCCACCCCGCGACGGGTGCAGAGCCGGGTCGGTGAACGGCTGCTCGACGGCCGCTTCGACCAGTCCGACCTCGGCCGCTTCGCCCGCAGCGAGGTACTGCAGAACGATACGCGCATGGTGGTCGAGGCCGGCGCCGCGTTGGCCACCTTCTCGTCGCGCGACTGGATCGGCCGAGTCGACGTGCCGACCACCGTGGTCATGACCGAACACGACGCCGTCGTGCCTCTCCATCGCCAGCGCCGGTTGGCCGAGTCGATCCGGGGCGCCACGGTGCACACCATCGACGGCGACCACGGGGTGTGCGCCACCGATCCTGAACGGTTCGGGGCCACGCTGGTCGACGCGTGTCTCGACGTCAGCCGGCGCAGTCGAGGCCGCCACCGCCAGGCCGGCTGAATCACTCGGCTGTCTCAGTCGGGACCTTCGACCCGCAGGGGAACCTCGAGGGTGGCCTCCAACAGACCACACCGCTCGTTGGCGGTGTAGAGCTCGAGCGACAGATCGGCGTCGGGTGCGGCCTGGGCCACGATGACCAGGCCAGAGGCGTCACGGTGCACCCGCACCGAGGTCACCAACCCGGCGTGAGTGCGATCCAGCCCGATGGCCACACGGAGCAGTCCGGCCAGGATGGCGACCGTCCGTTGGTCCTCGAGCCGCAGCCCGGCGAACTCCGGATGCTTGGGCGACGGAGCGCTCTTGCGGTGATACCGCGCCACCAGCGCCACCATCTCGATCTCGTGGTCGGTGAAGCCCGACAGTCGGTCCGAGTTCCGGATCACGTAGTAGGTGTGCTTGTGGTGCTTGCTGTGCGAAACGAACAGCCCGACGTTGGCGAGCAGGGCGGCCGCTTCGAGCAGCTCACGGGCATCATCACCGAGCCCGTGTTGGTCAATCGTCTCGTCGAACAGGGTGAGGGCCAGCTCGGCGACATGGGCCGAGTGCTCGGGCTCGTCGTCCATCATCTCGGCCAGGCGGACGACACTGCGACGGCGCAGATCGTGGAGATGATGCAGGGCGGCACCATGGCGGCGCTGGAAGGCGTCGAGCAGCGCTCCCTCCCGCAGGGCGTAGTCCGAGACGACCAGTTCGTCGATGCCGAAGACGTCCATGGCCTGCTCGAGGATGATCGCCCCGCCGAGGATGATGTCGGCGCGGCCGGGTTCGAGGCCAGCCAGGGTGGCCCGCTTGGCCACCGTGGACGCTTCGACCAGGCTCCGCATGACGGCGTCGGTCTCGGAGCGGGTGATGATCGCGTTGGTCAGCGTCCGAGGCTGCCGCGAGGGACGGTTGGCCACCACCATGGCCGCCAGTGCTTCGATGGTGCCCGAACTGCCGACGGCCAACTCGAAGCCGAGGCGGTCGACGTCGCGGGCCATGGGAGCGAGCATCGACCGGACGAATCGCCGGCAGGCGTCGACCGCACTGGGATGCAGGCGATCGGTCTTGAAGAACCGGCGGGACAGGCGGATCGCCCCGAGCTTGAAGCTGCGGACGGTCAGGGTCTCGCGGTGCTGACCCAACAAGATCTCGGTGCTGCCGCCGCCGATGTCGATCAGGAGCAGGCGGCGTTCGATGGCGGGGACGGCTTGCAGGATGCCGAGGTAGATCAGTCGGGCTTCCTCGACACCGGAGATGACCTCAACCTCGACACCGGCCTCGTCACGGGCTCGGACGATGAACGCGTCGGCGTTCTCGGCTTCGCGCACGGCGCTGGTGGCCACCGCGGTGATCGGAGCAGCGGAGATGTCGGCGACCTGGCGGAATCGGCTGAGGGCGGCGATCCCTCGATCGATGGCGTCCGGTGCCAGCTCCTTCATGTCGCCCCCGCTGGAGCCGAGGCGCACCGACTCCTTCTCGTCGGCGATCACCTCGAAGTGGCCGTCGTCGTCGAACCGGGCCACAACCAAGTGGATCGAGTTGGTACCGATGTCGATGGCCGCCAGGTTCTCGCCCATTTCGATGCGATCCTAGGCCGTTGGGTCAGCCGGCGGTCTGGCCGACGGTCAGGCCGGCGGCCTGCTCGATGCGCTGGGCAGCTGCCACCACAGCCTCACCGTAGCGGCGGCCGGGTTCGCGGGTGGTGCGCTCGATCGGACCGGACACGCTGACGGCGGCGACCACTGTGCCGTCGGACGCCAGCACGGCGGCGCTCACCGACGCCACCCCCGCCTCGCGCTCACCCACACTCTCGGCCCATCGGCGCCGATTCGGTACCGATTCGTTGCCGACCGGGCTGGTCAGAGGGGGTGCGGAGGAGGTCGACAGGATTCGGCCGGCCGATCCGACGTCGAGCGGCAGCGACGCCCCCATCGCCACGATGGTGCGCAGCCCGTGCGGCGACTCCAACGCGGCAATGCAGACCCGACGCTCACCATCGCGCACGTAGAGCTGCACCGATTCGGCGGTTTCGTCACGCAAGGCAGCCAGCGCCGGCATGGCCGCTTCGGCCAGGGGGATCGCCTCGGTGGCCGCCCGACCCAGCGCGATCAGCCGCACACCCAGGGCGAACCGACTGTCCTCGTCTCGCCGCACCAACCCATGGGCCTCGAGCGCCACCGCCAGCCGATGGGCCGTCGCCCGAGAGAACCCGGTCGCCGCCACCAACTCGCTCAGCGACCTCGG
>JAYUBX010000051.1:0-1748 GCA_043740665.1 Candidatus Neomicrothrix sp. | reverse complement strand
GATGCGGCCAGTTGCTCGGCCGGCGGCGCAGCTCCGACCAGGTCGCTCAACGCGTCGCGAACGGCGGACGCCGCCATCCGCTGCTCGGCCACGAACTCGGCGGCCAGGGCGTCATCGTCGGCGTCGTCACCCCCGTCATCCCATTCATTGTCCGAGTCGGTGCCCATTACGGGGGCGGGATCGGCCGACCGCCCCCCAGCCGGAAAGGTGATCACCGTGCCACTGGCCATGGCCAGCTCGGCGGCGATGTCGTCGATACCACCCCGCTCGTTGACATCGTCGATGTAGGCCTGCACGGCCACGGGGTCGAGCGGGTCGACACCCGCCGCGTCCATCCCCGCCATCATCAGCTTGGCTGGCCCCCACGTCGACGGGTCAGCCGCCGACTCGGCCATCGCGCCCGACCACTGGTCGACGGCGGCCAGAGCTGCGTCGAGTCGGCGCCTCGGGATACCGCGCTCGCCGGCCATGAACCGAACCCAGGCCCGCAAGACCTCCGGTACCCGCTCGATCACCTCGGGATCGAGCACCTTGCGCGGCACGTAGTCGACGCAGAACAACTCGACCATCGTCGGGCTGAAGCGCAACGGATCACCACCGACACCGTTCGAGCTCCAGTGGTGCAGCTGGAAGAGGACATCGTCGACGGCCTCGGAGCGGGCAAGATCGACGGCGTAGGCCGAATCAAAAAACTGCTGGTCGAGCTGGCGCCATTCGGCCTCGGTGGGCGGCACTGGATCGTCGAACCCCCCGTAGCCGTCGGGGCCGTCGGGCAGCAACCGACATCGGGCCAGCACCAGCGCCCGGTTGAGGATGAAGTCGTCTGAGACGACCGGATCGAAGTGCTGGTCGACGGCGGCCAGGCCGGAGCGGATGCGAGCCGCGGCCTCGGCCAACGAGATCTCGGAGGTGACGATGTCGCGTCCGGCGTCACCCGCCAACGATTTGTGAATTCTGGCGAGCGAGGGGCCCACGAACATGTCCTTGACGTGGCCCAGGTTGTGATCGATGTAGACGGCGACGGTGTGGGGTCCCGACCGACCGGTGAACTCGACGAACACGGTCACGCCGTCATCGTCGATGGGATCGACGTTCAGCACGGCGGCTCGGGGTCGCCAGACGCCGATCGAACGCCACCACGGCGGGTTGGGAACACCGGCGGCGACCATGGCCTCGGCGGCCAACCCGGCTTCGGTCGCGTAGGGCTCGGGCACCACGGCGGCCAGGGCCCGCAGCAGGGCCAGGTTGGTGGCATTGGGCTGCTCGGCCGCGGCGCGGATCAGGCCGCCACCGAGCACATCCTCGATGTCGGCGTCGACCAGACGCTGCGCAAAGGTGAGACCCCAGAACTGCGATGCCCAGACTTCGGCGTCGAGTGGATCGCGGGCCCGGCCGACCTCACCAACGGCGAGGTCCAGGATGCCGGCGATCATCGCCTGCATCTCGGCATCGGCATCCGGACCTGGGTCAGGGTCGGCGATCGCTCGCAGTCGGCCCGATGGCCGACCCGAGGACGACCCCGACGACCAGTTGATGGGGCGGGTCCGTTTCGATGGCATCTGCTGCTTCCTCTCCGTGATGGCGCGCGGTCGGGATCGAACGACTCAGGCGCGAACGTCTTCGACGACGGTGAACGACTCGATGGCCGACGGGCCCAACATCCCGGGGGCCTGCTCGTCGGCGTGCGCGGCCTTGAACGAATCGGACTTGAGCCAAGCGAGAAATGCGTCTTTCGACTCGAACTCCAT
>JAYUBX010000050.1:0-4487 GCA_043740665.1 Candidatus Neomicrothrix sp. | reverse complement strand
GGCAGACACAACCACCGGTCTCGGCCTGGCGCAGCCGATCCTTCACGATCCGGTCCTCGCCCGAGTGATAGGACAACACCGCGATGCGCCCGCCCGGGGCCAACACGTCGATGCCCTGATCGATCGATCCGGGCAGGATGTCGAGCTCTCGGTTGACCTCGATACGGATCGCCTGGAAGGTGCGCTTGGCCGGGTGGCCGCCAGTGCGGCGGGCCGCAGCCGGAATCGCGGTGCGCACGATCTCGGCCAGCTCGACGGTCGACGTGAGCGGTCGCGCCGTGACGATGGCTCGGGCGATGCGACCAGCAAAGCGCTCGTCGCCGAAGTCTCGGAGCACCGCGGCCAGCTCGCGCTCGTCGTAGGTGTTGACCACGTCGGCGGCGGTGCGGCCCGTCGAGCGGTTCATCCGCATGTCCAGCGAGCCGTCCTGGCGGTAGCTGAAGCCTCGGTCGGCCCGATCGAGCTGGGGCGAGCTCACGCCCAGGTCGAACAGCACCCCGACGACCGGGTCGCCGAACGCGTGCGCCGCCGCCACCTGGCGCAGCTGATCGAACCGGGCGGCCACGATGGCCAGGCGGCCCGGAAATTGGTCGGCCACCGACGCCGACGCGGCCCGGGCCATATCGTCCTGGTCGATGCCGACGACCCGCAGGTGCGGGTGGGCGATCAGCAGCGCTCGGGTGTGACCACCGCCGCCGAGCGTGGCGTCGATGACGAAGCCGGGCGGCACCGTGGCGAACAGCGCGGTGATCTCGTCGACCATGACGGGCTGATGGTGAAAGGGGGGCTCACCCGCCATGTCCGTGCCTTCGAGATCGTGGTCGATGCGGCGCTGCGCTGCCGGGTGGCAGGTCGTGCGGTTCGAGCGACAACGAGTGGATCGCTCATCGGCAGCCCTTCGGCCGGCGGACGCTCGTCGGGATGTCTCCCCGATCGGGCTGGATGGGAAGCGGGCGGAGTAGGGGCCTTCCATCGTGCCGGCCGAAAGGCTGCGAATGAGCGATCCGGATCCAGTCGTCATAACTCGGTGCTGCGTAACTCGGTACTGCCGGTTCGTGGGAGTGGGAGTGGGAATAGTCCTGGGGCGGTAGGTGTGGGGGGAGGTGGTGGGCTGACCCATGGACCGGAGGGTTCTCAGATCCCCAGGGCGGTCACGGCGTGAATGAGGCTCTCGTCGGCTCGGGCGCTCACGGCACCCCACCGGCTCGAATCCCAGATTTCGATGCGGTCGATGGCCCCGATCACGACGACGTCGCGCTCGAGGCCGGCGAACTCACGAAGGCGCTGCGGCAACAGGATGCGGCCCTGTGAATCAGGCTTGACCTCGGCTGCATTGGCCGAAAATGCCCGCATGGCGTCCTGGGGAGCCAGGCCCTCACGGATCTTCTCGGTCAATCGCTTGGCCACGTCGGCAAATCCTTCCTCGGTCCAGACCCCGAGGCAGTTGTCGAACTGGGACACGAAACCACGGTCGGCGAGATGGCTGCGGAACATCGCAGGCAGGACGACCCTGCCCTTGTCATCGAGCGAATGCTCGAACGTTCCGACGAACACGTTGCCCTCTCCACCGGTGTGATTCCCCCGGTCCTGCTGCTGCTCAAGATCCCCTGGTGATGCTGTTCTGCGGAGGGATCAGGTACCCCTGAGCTCCACTGGGCCCCACCCTATGCCACTTTCCCCCACACGGTCAACCCTTTCCCCCGCCCCGCCTGCCGCGTCCGACCACCGACGCTCCGCGCGACAAATCCCACCCACCGCGCGCTCACCCGGTACGTCAGGCCCTGACCATCCAGGTTGCGTAGATCCAGGTCGGATTCCGACCTGGATCTACGCCACCTGCGACGCGGAGCGAAGGATGTGACCGGGGGATCTGGAGGTCAGGACAGGTGACGCCGCAGGGCGGACTCGATGACCATCGCCGGTCGGTCGATCACCAGCACCGGGGGCAACTCGGCCGGCACCACGTCGGTGAGCGCGGCCAGGGGCGCCGGGTCATAGGCCCGGTAGACCACGCACTGGAACCGGGCGCCGGCGCGGGTTCGCCGCTGCGACAGGCCGACCACCTTCACCCCGCCGATGGTGACCTCTCCCGGGCCGAGCCCGGCGAAGCACACCTGACGGCCGTACTGGCCACAGGCCAGCCCACCCTCGTGCACCATGCCGGCCCCCATGGCCAGGTCGGCGAGCGACGCCGCCCAGGCCTGACCGAGCCAGGTGAACGAGTGGCTCAGGTCGTCCTGCCAGTAGGGGTCGCCCCGCGGGATGAACACGTCGATCCAGACCGAGCCGTCGGGCTCGAGCAGCACGGCTCCCCCGCCACTGCGCCGATGGGCCAGCTCGAATCCTGATCGAGCCAGCTGCTCGAGATCGACGTCGTCGGCCGCCTGGGTCGACCCGAGTACCAACGCCGGGGCGTCGACCTCGAGGATCCACACCCTACGGGCCAACGGATCGGGCCAGTCGAGCGCGTGCAGGTCGGCCGCCGGACCGTGTCGCCGCTCGACCAGCCAGTCCCCGACCGGCCCGCCGGTCACGGTCGAATCAGTAGCCGGTCGACCGCCACCTCGGCCAAGCGGTCGGCGCGGGGCGTGACCCCGATCCCAGGACCCGCGGGCGGGTGCATCAGACCGTCGGCACCCAACTCGATCGGCTCGGTGATGTCGTCGTCGAAGTACCAGTCGCTCGGGCCGAGGTCGGTCGCGTCCAAGCCGAGCGCGACGCCGACGGCCAAGGCCGTCGCCCGGCCGACGCCTGTCTCGAGCATCCCGCCGAGGAACGCGGCCGGTTGGCGCTCCTCGTCGGCGAACAGGTCGAGCGCCGCGCTGATGCCACCGACGCGAGCCGGCTTGAGGTTGATGAGATCACCGGCGTCGAGGTGCGCGGCGGTCGCCAACGTGCCGGCGCCGTCGATCGACTCGTCGAGGGCGATGGGCACGGCCAGCAGCCGGGCCAGATCAGCATGACCCAGCAGGTCGTCGGCGGGGAGCGGCTGCTCGACGTAGCGGCGCGGAGCCGTCCCCGGCCGATCGGGCCGGGCCGACCCCGACGACGCCAGCATGGCGGCGAGGGCGGGCAGTTGTCCCCGTTCGTTCCAGAAGCTGCCGTTGGCGTCGACGGCGACGGGGTGATCGGGGAAGGCATCGATGAGCGCGGCCACGGCGGCCTCACACCCAGCCGATGGGCGGATCTTGAGCTTGAACGCGTCGGCGCCCGCCGCGACCGCCGCGTCGGCCTCACGGGCAGTGACGTCGGAGGCAGGATCGACCGGCACGCCGAGGACCGCCGTCCAGTGCAGACCGCCGCCGGCCCCCGTACGGGTGCCGACCATCGCCGCCAGCGTCGCCACCATCGACAGGCCGCCGCTTCGCAGCGACAGGTCGAGCTGCGCGGTCGACAGCGCCGCCTCGGCCATCGGGTGGCCGACGACCCCTCGGGGGATCGGCCCGCTGCCTTCGTTCGCCAACCGCCCCGGCGCCAGATAGTCGCGCAGCACGGCCCACGCTCCGTCGGTGTACTCGCCGGTGTAGGTGGGCGCCTCGAGCGCGCTGCACTCGCCCCAACCCTCGGCGCCATCGGCGTCGACCACGCGCACCAGCACGACCTCGCGCACCGACTCGGTGCCGTGGGCCGACACCAGCGAACGCCGCAGCGGCAGCCGCACCCGCACCAGTTCGATGGCGACGATGGTCATCGGGCGCCCACCGGCTGGCCCACCGTGAAACGATCGTGCGGGCTCACGCGGGAATAGCGGCGTCGCTGAGATAGGGCTCCCACAGGTCGGGTACCTGGCCCACCGCGAAGCTCACCCAGCTCAGTCGCCGCGGTGCCTCGGGGGCTCGGCGCAACTGCATGGTGGTCTCGTGCAGGTAGCGATCCCGCTTGGACGTGTTGCAGTGCCGACAGGCGGCCACCACGTTCTCCCACACATGCTGACCACCACGACTGCGAGGGATCACGTGATCGATGCTCTCGGCCCGATTGCCGCAGTACTGGCAGATGCCCGAGTCGCGCACGAACACGCCGCGCCGACTGATCGACGCCCGCCGCTGGAACGGCACCCGCACGAACGACCGCAGCCGCACCACTGATGGGATCGCCACGGTGAGCCGCTCAGAGTGCAACGACTCGCCGGTGGCGTGCACCACCTCGGCCTTCGCACTCAACACCAGCACCACCGCCCGCCGGTCGGACACGACCGACAGCGGCTCGTAGGTGGCGTTCAGCACCAGCGACCGACCCATGCCCCGCACGCTATCGGCCACTTCGATCGGGTGTCGGCCGATTTCAACTGCCCGATCGCACTGAACGCAGCACTAGTGGGTGAGTCGCGGCCAGGCGCGACACCAATGCAGATAGGTCACCACGTCGACCGGCGACGGATCTCGATCGGGATCGCCGTACGCGGTCTGCAGGCGAAATCGCAGATAGGCGGCATCGGGCAGCGGCAGATAGGGCGACGACCGCCACCAGCCCGGCACCGCCATCAC
>JAYUBX010000049.1:0-3259 GCA_043740665.1 Candidatus Neomicrothrix sp. | reverse complement strand
GGAAGGGGTATCTTCGTCGCCCCGCCACATGGCGGTGCGGTAGTCGAGGCCGTAAAGGTGCTGACGGCCGTTGTCGACCGGCTCGAACGGCTTCATGGTGACCTTCTCGCGGAACGGGGTCGCCACGACCTCGCCCGGCGCGTGCGAATAGGCCGAGTCGAGCCCACCGTCGCTTTCCCAATCGCCCACCAATGCCGCCAGCGGTCCCCACCCACTCATCTCGATCTCCTTGTCACGAAGAGAACATCCCCGAACCCTGTGTCCCAGAGCGCACCAAGGGGGCCCGGAATCACCCAAGGTTCGGGGTGGGGGTGACGGCATTGGGTTTAGGCGCGAAGAACCAGCAGGAACTGGCCGCCGCCGGCCTCGACCTCGGCGGTCAGCGACAGACCGGGCTGCAGCCGCGACACCCGGTCGACCAGCCAGGCCGCGGCTTGGTCGGCGTCGGCCTGCGTCGGACACCGAGCCACGACCTCGCGGCCGCCCTTGCGACTGAGACGTTCGACGCTGGCGACGATCGGCGCCGGGTCGACCACGAAGAGATGGTCAGGCCAGGGCACGACGGCGGCCACGGCGCCCTTCTTGGTGTTGCAGTCGCGGTGGGCCAGACGTTCGTCGCCTTCACCCGGCGGCCGGCCCTTCTTCTTGTTCTTGGTCTTCGTCGTCAGACTGTCGATGCTCGGGCCTCGGGGGTCGTTGACCGACATCTCGGGATCCACTGGCTCGTCACACAACCAGCAGCGCCAGCCGTCACGCTCACCGACCTCGTCGAGGCGGCTCATGCGGGTTCGGTCCGGTTGAGGCATCCGACCGGTCCGACCGGTTCTGAGGTGAACGAGCAGTGCATAGGACACAGTCTCCCAGTTCTAGGATCCGCCGATGGCGTACTGCATCGCCCTTCGCTTCGACGACGGTCTGGTCTTCTTGGCCGACACCCGCACCAATGCTGGTGTCGACAACGTGAGTTCGTACCCCAGCTGCACACGTTCGAGCCGGCACCCGACCGGGTCTTCGTGCTCGAGTCGGCCGGAAACCTGGCGTCGACCCAACAGGCGCTCGACCGCATCCACCAGGACCTGGCCAACCCCGACAGCGAGAGCCTGGCCACCGTCGGCCATCTCCCTCGGCGGGCAGATCGCCGGTGAGCGTCCCGACATCCTGCTCCTCTACCCCCAGGGGAACTACATCCGGGCGTCCGATGATCGACCGTTCCTGCAGATCGGCGAGACCAAGTACGGCAAGCTCATGCTCGAGCTGGCGGTCAAGGGCCGAGTCGACATCGAAGACGCCTCGACCATCGCCCTCTCGTCGATGATCAGCACCGCCCGCGCCAACCTCTCGGTCGGGCCGCCCTACGACCTGGCGATCTACCGCAATGGATCGCTCGAACTCGAACAAGGGCGAATCGAAACGGGTTCGCCGCTGCTGGCCGAGCTCGAGGAGCGGTGGACCGCCCTGCTGCTGACCGCCGTTTCGGAGCTGCCGCGGGTGCGGCCCGCCGACCTCGTCGGCTGACCCGAGACCCGGGCCGGCTCCCCCCGTCGGCGTCGAGCCGGGTACTGTTATCGGCCGGCCGGATTGTCCACGCGCCGAGACGCCAGGGGCACTGTGCAGACCATCACGGGTTCGAGCTTCAGTCAGCAGCTGGTCGCTCGCGTGAACGCCGTGGTGACCGATGATCTGCTGCGGCGGGCCCACGGTCGTCTCCACCGCAAGGCGGCGGTCGTCGTGGCTTGGTACCTGGTTTCGTACGGCCTGATCATCTTTGCTCACGGCTGGCTGCTCGGCGCAGTGGCCTGCGTGTCGATGGCGCTGTCGATCGGCGCCGTCGGCTTCAACATCCAGCACGATGCCAACCACAACGCCTTCTTCCGCACCAACGGCAGTCGCCGGTTGTCCACCGCCAACCGGATCGCCGGTCTCTCGATCAACGCGATCGGTGGCAACTCGAAGCGGTGGATCGAGGGCCACGTTCGGCTGCACCACGTGTCGACCAACATCGTCGGCAAGGACTTCGACATCGAGTTGGCGCCCTTCGCCCGGCTGGCCCCTTCGCAGCCTCACCGAGGTTGGCATGTTTTCCAGCATCTCTACGTCTGGGTGATCTACGGCTTCACCACCTTGTCGATCATGGTGGGCGATGTGATCGGCATCGTGCATGACTCCGTTTCCGGCGACCGGCGGGGTCGGGCACCGACCGTTCTCGACTATGTCGTGCTGATCGGTTCGAAGGTGCTGGTCGTCGCCATGATGGTGGTCATCCCGCTGCTGATGCACCCGTGGTGGGTCGTCGTGATCGGCGTCGTCGCCGTGTTCGGCCTGTCGGGGTTCGTGCTCGGCACGGTGTTCCAGCTCGCCCATGCCGTCGAGGAAGCCAACTTCGCCGACTCGTGCGCACCGGCCGCGGTCCACTGGCACGAATGGCAAGTGCTCACGAGCGTCGATTTCTGCCACGGGCGTGGCCCCGTTGCTCGGGCGGTCACCTGGTATGCCGGTGGCCTCAACTTCCAGACCGAACATCACCTGTTTCCCACGCTGCCACACACCGTGTATCCCGCCATCGCACCGGTGGTCGCCGAGTCTTGCGCCGAATTCGGGATCCGGCATCAGGTGCAGCCGTCACTACGAGTTGCGATCCGCTCGCACTACCGCCACGTGCGGCGGTTGAGTCGACCGGTCGTGCCAGCGGAGTCCCCCGCTCACCCTGGCTGAGGTCGGGCTCGACAGGCCGAGCCTCGTCCCGAGGGGGACATCGGGGGAGACCCGGGCCTGGGACCCCGCCCGCCGCATCCAACCCTGACACGAGGCCCGGCGCGATCACGCCCGGCAGAACGCGCCACACCCCGTCGTAGGGTCAATTTTTTGTTGGGGTCTCCAAGGGTTTGGGAAACAGTCATGCGGCGCTTCAGACGTTCGGCGACCGAGGACGGCCGGCGGCCCGACATCAGTGGCGGCGACCGGGCTGTGCTATTCGTACTGGCCCACCACGGCGAGCACGAGGGCCGCACGGTGCTCGAAGCCACCTACCTGCTGAGCGAATGGCGATTCCCGATGGAGCGATCGGGTCGGGCCGACGGTCTGCTGGTCGACCGATCCAATCGCTATCTGCCCGCCAACCACGCGATCGTGAGCCCGCGGAGCCGGCCACGACCGAGCTCGTGTAGCGGCTGGGTGGCAACGACCCGCGCCCCGACAACGCGGAGGACGCCGGACCGGGAGACTCCCGACCTGTCATGGTGGTGGCCGTGACCGACGCCGC
>JAYUBX010000048.1:0-1700 GCA_043740665.1 Candidatus Neomicrothrix sp. | reverse complement strand
CGTCGGCGTGATCGATGCCGGGGCGCGGCGAAGCGGGTCGGATGAGCCGCGGGGATATCGTGTTGCGTCGTCGGTCAGGCGGCGTGGTGGTAGTCGTTGATGAGCCCGCCGGCTACTGGGCGGCGCCGGATCCGGTCGATGGGGACAGGTTCGGGCGCCGCCCGATCGAGGCCGGTGGGGGAGCGTTGGTGGATGCCGCGGTGGGGCCGGTGGTCGTTGCCGTGGTCGAGGTACTCGACGAGGAGCTTGCGGAGTTGGCGTTCGTCCCAGATCAGGGTGCGGTCGAGCAGTTCGGTTCGGGCGGTGCGCACGAACCGTTCGGTGGTGGCGTTGGCGCGTGGCGCTCCGGGTGGGGTGTGGATCACGTCGAGCCCGGTTGGTGGTGAAGATCTCGTCGAACGCGGCGACGAACACGGTGGCGTTGTCGCGGATCAGGAACCGGAACCGGTCGACGGCGAGTGTCATGGCGAGGTTGCGGGTGGCCTGGGTGCACCAGGCGCCGGTGAGATTACGGGTGATGCCGGCGAGGTGCACGCGGCGGGTGGCGTGTTCGATGAAGAACAGGACGTGGAGTTGGCGGGGTCCGACGGTGTCGACGACGAAGGTGTCACAGGCGATGATCCCTTGTGCCTGGCCGGCCAGGAATTGGGTCCAGGTCGGCCCGGTGCGTCTTGGGGCCGGGTCGATGCCGTGACCGCCGCCGTGTTGCGCCGATTACCAGTGCCGGCGATCAACAGCGTCGACGCAGACACCCTCACGAGCGTTGTGGCGGATCTGCTCGATCGGCTCGGCTGAGGTCTCGCGTCTTGGTTGAAACGACGAGAGGTCTGGCCCCACTCTCCGGGGCCTGGACCTCGACCGGGCTGTTCACCAGCTCATTCGATGTCGAGCGCCCAGCGGACGGCGCGTGTGTCAGCTGGGTGTGTCCCCCCTCCGACACTTTTGGTGGTCGTGATACCACGGTGGATGGTACTTCTGCTGCCGGTTCGTTTCGTGCGCGGTCTCCGATGGTCGACGGCGGTCAGAGCAGCGAGCCGAAGTCCCGGTGTGCCGCTTCTGGCGGTGCGGCGGCGTTCACCCGGCTTCATTGTCGAGCATGGAGACAACGAGTTGGGGGTGGGCGACGGGTGCGGTGTGGTCGGTGCCGGGGAGGATCTCGACGTTGATCTGGCCGAGATCGTCGATGATGCGTTGCGTGTAGGCCGGGTCGCCGATCGTGTCGCTAGCGCCCCATGCCAACGTGACGCGTGCTCGTTGTGTGCTGAGCGTCGTGAGCAGGCTCGCCCAGTCGACGTCGAGGACTTGGTGTTGGAGTGTTTGCCGGTAGGCGGCCCAGGTGTGGAGGCTGGCCTGTCGGGCGATAGGGACCGGCCACCGTGGTGCTGCGGCGGCGGCGAGCCAGCCACTGAGCCACCGGTGGCGGCAGTTGAACCGGCAGGTGTGTCTGGCGATGCGTTCGTCGAGGAGCAGGGTGCGCGCCATGAGTCCGGAGGCACTGACCGCGATTGCGGGATCGGGCCAGATCGGGGCGCCGAGGCAGACGATCTGCTCGACCCGGTCGGGCAGTCGCAGTGCGAGGCGGAGGGCGAGTGTGGCGCCCATGGAATGGGCGCCGATGAGCAGGGGGCGGTCGCCGAGCACGTCATCGATGACGGTTTGGAGGGCGTCGAGGTGGGCGTCGGTCCCGAAGTCGGTGGAGG
>JAYUBX010000047.1:0-1808 GCA_043740665.1 Candidatus Neomicrothrix sp. | reverse complement strand
ACCCCGTTCACGAGATTGGCACCGGTGCGATTCGTCGCCGGTGGTCCCTCGGGCATGGCGTCGGCAATCAGTCTGGTCGTGGTCGTCTTGCCGTTCGTGCCGCTGACCACGACGACGCGCATGGACTCGGCGAGCTCGCCGGCGATGTGCGGGGCGATGCGTCGTGCGAGCGCGCCGCCGACGACCGAGCCCTCGCCCAGTCGGACCGCACGCGACAACAGCGTTGCCGCCCGGCCGGCGAACCGAGCCACGCGACGACGAGCCGAACGAGTGGCCGACTCAACACGAGGTGCAAACGACAAGGCGGGGCTGGCCACCTGGGGCGAGCCGCTCACCTCCGCCTCGCGTGGCATTTCGGCTGACACCAATCCATCACCTGCTCGTCCTCGGCGTAGCCACTCACGCTACAGACACAAGGAGCGCGGCCGGGGCACGGTTCGTTTCTGGTCGAGTGCTGACACACGGATGCGCGGTACGTGCCGACGCGTTCGTCGACGAGAGGCGGTGTCGGCACGTTGTGGAAGGCACCAAACATCAGATAGCCCTCCGGACTCCCAGCTCGCGATGAAGCCGCCTCTAGGTCCGATCAGGGAGTGACGGCGGTGAGCTCGACGACGAACCAGAGCGCTTCGTCGGGAGCGATGGTGGTCCCCCCACCCTTGGCGCCGTAGGCCTGGTCGCTCGGGATCCCGATCAGGCGTTGACCGCCGACCTTCATGCCGGTGACACCCTTTCCGAACCCGGGGATCACCTGTGCCACCGGGAAGCTCACCGGTGTCGTCGTTCCGCCCTTGTACGAAGTGTCAAAGATCTTGCCGGTGGAGCAGGCCACGCCGATGTAGTTGACGGTGACAGTGGCCGTGGCCTCCGCGCCGGTGCCTTGCTTGGTGTCTTTGACCACCAGCGAGGTGGGGGCCGGTCCGACCACGATATCGACGGGGGGCGCTCCAGTCGGGAGCGGGTCGACCATGGCGACGCACGGCTGGCCTGCCACCGACGCGAGGGTCGCCACAGTTGAGGTCGGCGCGACAGTTGATGTGGTGGCCGTCGCCGTCCCGGTGTTCTTGTCGCGGGTACGAATCAGGACGCCGAGCACCACGGAGGCGACCACCACCACGGGGGCTTCTCAGGGTTTCGAGTCGCCAGGGACACTTACTGGCCCTGGGTGCGCCTGGGAACCGGCGGGACGGTCTCGGGGCTTCCGCTCTAGTTCGCGGGCGTTGGGTTGGTGAGGTCGCCGTGGTTGAACTGATTCATCATGGTTTTGGCGTCGGGCTGTTTCAGGTCGAGCACGTCAGCGCCGCCGCTGGTCGTGCGGGGTGTGACGGGGAGGCTCGCTGAGGTGGGGTGGAAGCTCCGCATCGACCAGCCGAGCTTGAGCGCGTCGAGAAGGCTGAGAGCGTTGTCGACTTTGAAGCCGGCACTCGTAGCGTCGGCCATGTTCGAGAGTGCGAGCGGGTTGACGGTGTTGGAGACCTTGTTGGTCATCGCGGCGAGAAACTGGCGTTGGCGATCGATCCGCCCGAGATCAGATCGGGGATCGGTCACCCATTTGCCGTTCTCTAGTTCCTCGAAGTGACGTGATCGTACGTACGCCAGTGCGGCGGTGCCGTCTAGGTGATTGGGGCCGGCGGTGGCGATGTTGAGTCCTGAGTTCGTGTCGCGCGACGGGAAGGCAAAGTTGATGTCGATCCCGCCGGCGGAGTCGACGAGCTTCCCAAAGCTCACGAAGTTGATCTCGGCGTAGTGCTGGATCGGGATGCCGAGCGCTTGGACTGCCTTGATGAGGTTGGCGGGCCCCGTGCTGA
>JAYUBX010000046.1:0-4381 GCA_043740665.1 Candidatus Neomicrothrix sp. | reverse complement strand
TAGGTGGCGACGTCGAAGCCGGCGATGAAGCACTGTCCTCCCAGGTCAACGAGGCCGTCCGCTTCGAACTCGACCGTCGCCGCCAACATCGGTTGCTCGTCGACATGCTCGACCTACTCGACACAACCCACGGACCCGTCGACGGGAAGCTCGTCGACAAGTACCTCGATCTGCTCGTATGAGTCGAGTTCTGGTGCTTGATGCCGAGGCCCTGTCGAGCTTGGCGCGCCCACGAGGCTCACGATTCGACGAGGTCCGGGCCGCCCTCGAGGCCGCCCGCCGCCTGCAACGCGAGGTGGTCACTCCTGCGGTGATCCTCGCCGAGCTCTATCGAGGCCAGGGTCACAACCAGGTCATCGATTCGTGCCTCAGTCGGCAATCGTGGATCCATGTCCGCGACGCCGACCGTGCTTTCGCTCGCTACGTCGGTGGCGTCCTGACTGCGGCCGGCGCCAACTCGTCCTACCTGGCTGATGCCCACGTGGTTGCCGCCGCCGTCGAAGCTGGCGGCGGCGTGATCCTGACCGGCGACGAGAGCGACCTGGATCGCATGTCTGCCCCCTATCCCAACATCCTCGTCGCGGCGATCTAGCGACCCTCCGCTCACAAAGCCCCGAACCTCACAAAACCCCGAACCTTCTGCGGATTTGCGCACCAGGGTGCGCAAAAACAGGGAAGGTTCGGGACCGTGACCCTCAGCTGGCAGCGGCGTCGAGCACGCCGCGCAGGGCTTGGGCGGCACCCATGAGCGCGGCGCTCTCGTAGGGCACGAGGATCTTGGCGTTGTCGCTGTCGGCGAACTTGGCCAGGGTGTCGAGCTGCAGGATCGCCACCAGGGTGGGGTCGGGCTTGGCCGCGGTGATCGCGCCGTAGACCGTGGCGATGGCTTCGGACCGGCCCTGAGCCTCGAGGATGGCGGCCTGCCGGTTGCCCTCGGCCCGCAGGATCGCCGCCTGGCGCTCACCCTGGGCGGCACGCACGACCGCCTGGGCCGCGCCTTCGGCCACGTTGATCGCCGACTGCTGATGGCCCTCGGACTGCAGGATGCTGGCCCGCTTCTCCTGGTCGGCCTGCTTCTGCAGCGCCAGGGCCTGCAGGATCTGCGGCGGCGGCGCGATCTCGACGATCTCGATGCGGCTGATGCGGATGCCCCACTTGTCGGTGACGACCTCCATCTGCTGCTGCACGTCGGTGTTGATGCGCTCGCGTTCGGACAGTGACTCGTCGAGCGTCATGGTGCCGATGACCGACCGCAGCGCAGTGCGGGCCAGGGCGTCGATGGCGACGTCGAAGTTCTTCACGCTGAACAACGCCTGCTTGGCGTCGATCACCTGGGTGAAGATGGTGGCGTTCACGGTGACAACCACGTTGTCCTTGGTGATCACGTCCTGGCGATCGCCGGGAACGGGCACCTCACGCATGTCGACGGTGGCCAGGTTGTCGACGAACGGCAGGATCAGCACCAACCCGGCTTCGTGGGTGCGCTGGTATTCGCCCAGCCGTTTGACCACACCGACCTGGCCCTGCTGCACGATGTTGACCGAGCCGCGCAGGGCTGAGATCAACAGGATGACGATCAGGATGGCGACGACCAGGCTGCCGATGGTGACGGTACTGAGAGCGGCGACGATCATGGGTGATCTCCTTCGGCCCGCGTGGGCGGGGGTTCGGCGGGCGGTGAGTTGACGGGCGGTTCGCTAGGGGGCGGTGATTCGACGGAGCCGTCGAAGGTGGCAAGGGGCGGATGGGTGATGCCGTCGACCGGCCACACGGTGAGGGTGGTGCCCTGCACGGCGGTGACCAGCACCCGGGTGTCGGGGGGGATCGGCAGGCCGGATCCGCTGACGGCAAGCCAACGCTCGCCGACCAGTTGCACGTGACCGACCTGATGCGCGTCGCCGATGACGTCGAGGGTCATGACCTCTTCGCCGACGAACGTGCCGTGCATGCCCCGGCCGAGCCGGCCCTCGAAGCGGCGATGCATGGCCTCGCTGACCATGGGGCGGGCGGCGATGATGCCGACGGCGGCGACCACCACGGCCACGATCACCTGGGCGGGATAGGCCGTCGGGGCGATGGCGGCCACGATGGCGGCGGCGAACGCCCCGGCCGCGCCGAACAGCGCATAGAACGCCAGATGCCGCATCTCGACCGCCAGCAGCACCACGCCGAGTATCAGCCAGACCAACACGATCACGGGTCCACCCTTTCGTCACTCATGCTAGAGGCGACACCGGCAATGGTGTGCTCATCGTGAGGAGATCGAGCCGCCATCGCCAGGGTTGGCGCCGATCAGGCGGGCGGTGTGGCGGGCAATCATCTGGTCCTCGTCGGTGGCCACCACCAACACCTCGACCGGCGAGCCATCGGGCGAGATGCGCTCGTCGGCGGTGGTGATGGGACGGCCGACGGCGGCGTTGCGCGTCGGGTCAATGGCCACGCCGAGGAACCTGAGTCCGTCGGCCGCCTCGGCCCGCACGACGGCCGACCCCTCGCCGATGCCGCCCGTGAACACCACGGTGTCGAGGCCGCCGAGTAGGGCGGCGTAGGCGCCGATCTGCTTGCGCACCGTGCGGGTGAACACGGCGATGGCCAACGCCGCGTCGCGGTCGCCGGCGGCGCGGGCGGCCAGCAGATCGCGCATGTCCGAGGTCGAGCCGGACAGGCCGAGTAGGCCGCTCTCGTGATTGATCAGCCGGTTGACGGCGGCGACCCGTCGGTCAGTTGCCGCCGGGCCACCGACACCGCCACCGAGCAGGTCACCATCGAGCAGCTCGCGGTCGAGCAGGTGGAGGACGACGCCAGGATCGAGGTCGCCGCTGCGCGTGCCCATGACGATGCCGCCGGCCGGTGTGAACCCCATGGTGGTGTCGACCGACTGCCCGTCGACCACGGCACACAGGCTGGCGCCGTTGCCCAGGTGGGCGATCACGGCGCGTCCCAGTCGGTCGGCGCCGACGTGGTCGACCACGAACTCGTACGACAGCCCGTGGAAGCCGTAGCGGCGGATGCCCGCGTCCCAGAAGAGGCGTGGCAAGGGCAGTCGGGCCGCTTCGACGGGCAGGGTGCGGTGGAAGGCGGTGTCAAAGCAGGCCACCTGGGCGACGGTGGGTCGGGCCGCGGTGATGGCTTCGATCCCCGCAATGGCGGCCGGCTCGTGCAAGGGGGCGAGCGAGATCAGCGACACCAGGCCGGCCAGGACATCGGCGGCGATGACGACCGGGGCGGTGAAGCGGGTGCCGCCGTGCACCACCCGGTGGCCGACCGCATGGGGCTCGGGCTGGTCGGCGGCGGCGAGCGCGACGAAGCCTCCCTCGAAGTCGAGCCCCTCACCGGTCCATCGCCAGAGCTCGGTGAGCGGCTCGCCGGTTGTGGCAAAGCGGAAGAGAGCGAGCTTCAGTGACGACGAACCGGCGTTGACGCTCAAGACGATGGTCGGGTCGCTCACCGTGCCCCATCCTGGCCATCGTCGAGCCGACCGTCGAGGTGATCTTCGAGGTGATCTTCGAGCCATTCGTCGAGCACGGCCAATTCGCCCGGGGTGACGACAACGGGGTTGCCCACCCGGGGGGCATGCAGGATCTCGCTGAGGGCAAAGCGGGGATCGGCCCGCAGCTCGGTTCGAGGGATGGGCTCGGCCAACCGTTCGAGCTCGACCGGCACGAAGGGGCGTTCCTGGCGTTGGGCTTCGCGGTCGGTCCAGCGGGGGTCGTCCACGTCGCCGGCCTGCACGAACACCTCGCCGGTGATGGTGCCGGCGGCCCGCACCCCCGGGGTCAGGCGGGCGCGGGCGGCGCCAGTCACCCACAGGAAGCACCGCTGTCCGGGGGCCAGCAGGTCGACGCGGGGACCGTCTGCCAGGCGCCACGACCCGGCGGGCTCGTCGCCGGCCAGCCAACCGGCGATGTCCCACATGTCGGGGCGCGCCTTCAGGATCCATGCGCCGATGTCGTGACCACCCGGTGTGCGGCCAACCAGCTCCGGACCCATCAGACGACGCCCACGAGACGCATCATGGCCCATCTCTCGCCCGGGCCCACCGTCCCACCTACGAGCAGCCGCAGACGTACTCGGGTGGACAGGCCAACCCAGAATCATGACAACCTGGAGGTCGACGAGTCACGACGCCCACGCAGGTCGGGGCCCGCTGAAGGTGGGGTCGCCACCGATCCGTTCCCTCTCGGCGGCGAACACGTCGGCCAGGGTCGTTTTCCACCGGTACTTGAAATAGATCTCACGTCGGATCACATGTACCCGGGCGTCATGGGTCATAGCGGATCGACGGCCGGCGACGCAGAGCGCGGCGAACGTCACCGTGCGAGTCTTGCGAAGATCGGCGTACAGGTCGATGTCGGGCTGGTCGGGTGGGGCGGACAGCCAG
>JAYUBX010000045.1:0-1649 GCA_043740665.1 Candidatus Neomicrothrix sp. | reverse complement strand
TCACCGAGGTGTGCCCGGTCGAGTGGGGACGGATGCCGGGGCGCACCGTGCTGCAGTGGGACAAGGACGATTGCGCGGCGGTGGGGCTGGTCAAGTTCGACCTGCTCGGCCTGGGCATGCTCAGCGCTCTGCACTACGCCGTCGACCTCATCGCCGAGGCCCACGGGGTCGAGGTCGACCTGGCCACCATCCCCCAGGAGCCCGAGGTCTACGACATGTTGTGCAAGGCCGACTCGATCGGCGTGTTCCAGGTCGAGAGCCGGGCCCAGATGGCCACCCTGCCCCGCCTCAAGCCCCGCACGTTCTACGACCTGGTCGTCGAGGTCGCCCTCATTCGCCCCGGGCCGATCCAGGGCGGGTCGGTGCACCCCTACATCCGCCGCCGCAACGGCAAGGAGGCCGTCACCTACCTGCACCCGCTGCTCGAACCCAGCCTGGCCAAGACGCTCGGGGTGCCCCTGTTCCAGGAGCAGCTCATGCAGATGGCCATCGACGTGGCCGGGTTCTCGGCCGGCGAGGCCGACCAGTTGCGCCAGGCCATGGGGTCCAAGCGCAGCCGCGAGCGGATGGAGCGGTTGCGGGCCCGGTTCTACGAGGGGATGGCCGACCGGGGCATCACCGGCGACATCGCCGATCAGATCTTCGACAAGCTGGCCGCCTTCGCCAATTTCGGGTTCCCCGAGAGCCACTCGGTGTCGTTCGCCTACCTGGTCTATTCGAGCTCGTGGATCAAGCTGCACTACCCGGCGGCGTTCTGCGCGGCGCTGCTCAACGCCCAGCCCATGGGGTTCTACTCGCCGCACACCCTGGTGCAGGACGCCCGCCGCCACGGCGTCGAGGTGCTCACCCCCGACCTCAACCGGTCGGGTGCCGGCGCCACGTTGCACGACACGGAGGGAGGCCCCGGCCTGGAGGGAGGCTCCGACCGGAAGACAGTCAGGTTGGGATTGGGGGCGGTGCGTCACGTGGGGGCCGACCTGGCCGGACGCATCGTGGCTGAGCGCGACGCCAACGGCGAGTACCGCGACATGGAAGATCTCAAGCGCCGGGTTCCGGTCAAGCTCGACGTGCTCGAAGCGCTGGCCACGGCGGGGGCTTTCGGCTGCTTCACCGGTTCGGCTGACGTTCCGCTCGACCGGCGCGGGGCGCTGTGGGGGGCGGGGGCGGTGGCCCAGACCAGCGCCGATCGGCTGGCCGGCATGGTCACCGGCATCCATGCCCCCGAGTTGCCGCTCATGACCGATCGAGAGGAAGCCATCGCCGACCTGTGGGCCACCGGCGTGGCCCCCGAGGGGCACCCCACCCGGTTCGTCCGTGACGTGCTCGACGGCTTGGGGGTCATCCCGGCGTCGGGGCTGGCCGCGGTCGCCGCCGGCACCAAGGTCCGGGTCGCCGGGGTGGTCACCCATCGCCAACGCCCGGCCACCGCCTCGGGCATCACCTTCATCAACCTCGAGGACGAGACCGGGTTGATCAACGTGATCTGCTCGCGCGGATGTTGGACGCGCTACCGCCGGGTGGCTCGCACCGCGCCGGCGTTGCTGATCCGCGGCCGGCTCGAACAGGTCGAGGGCGTCATCAACATCGTGGCCGAGAAGCTCGAACTGCTCCCGTTGACCGCTACCGTCGCGTCCCGCGACTTCCGCTGA
>JAYUBX010000044.1:0-7133 GCA_043740665.1 Candidatus Neomicrothrix sp. | reverse complement strand
GCGAGCCGTGGAAAGATCATCGACCAGGTTTGAAATAGAGGTGTGCGGATTCATGCAGCCATAGTAGCCACAATACAAACCACAGCCGAAGATGCACATCACCATGGCCCCTGTCAAAAACACCAAACCATGGGCCTCAACGCGCAAGCCGCTACCGCGTGTACTGCTGACCGGATTTGATCCCTTCGGCGATGACCGATACAGCCCCAACCCGCTGAACGCGAGCGGGCTGGCGGTACGGGCGCTACACGGCAAACGCATCAACGGCCATCAGGTGGTGGCTGCAGAACTACCCTGCTTGTTCGATGCCTCAATCACCGAACTGCGCAGGCTGCTGCGCACGCACAAGCCCGCGCTTGTGATCTGCGTGGGGCAGGCGGGCGGGCGCAGCGCAGTGTCGCTGGAACGCGTCGCCATCAATGTCAACGACGCACGCCTGCCCGACAACCTGGCCGCGCAGCCGATAGATGCCCAACTCGCGGGCGAGGTAGGCCTCGGGATACTGGGTCATGTTGATGACCTGCCAGCCGGCTGATCGGTACCAGTTCGACTCGGCCCGGGTTGAGAAGCGGGGGCCCTCGATCACGACCACGGTGCCGGTCTCGTGCACGGTGATGCCTTCGGCCCGACCGGCATCGACGGCCACGGCGCGGAGCTCGGGGCAATAGGGATCAGCGAACGAGACGTGGTTGGCGCCCGGGCCGTCGAAGTAGGTCTGTGAGCGGCCCGAGGTGCGGTCGACCAACTGGTCGCACACCACGAAGTCACCGGGCTCGATTTCGGGTTGCAGCGATCCCGACGCGCAGGGGGCCAGGAGGCGGGTGACGCCCAGCTCGCGCATGGCCCACACGTTGGCCCGGTAGTTGATGCGGTGGGGCGGGTAGGCGTGGTCGATGCCGTGGCGAGGCAGGAAGGCCACGCGCCGGTCGCCGAGTCGCCCGATGTGAACGGGGGCCGCCGGTGGTCCATAGGGCGTCTCGACGACGACCTCGGTGACGTCGTCGAGCAGGGCATAGAGCCCCGAACCGCCGAACACGCCGATGTCGACAGGCTCGGTGCGGGGGTTGGTCGTCACGGGCCCGGTCTCGCCGGCTAGGCCGGGGTGGTGGTCTTGGTGGCGCTGGACGATCCCGATTTCGACGAGCCCGAATCGGCACCCGACTTCTTCGATGTCGAGCCGCTGCTGTCCGTGCTCGACGACGAATCGCCGCTGCTACTCGATGAGCTACTCGAGGAGCTGTCCGATCCGCTGCTGGACGACGGATCACTCGACGAGCCTTCGGACGACGACCCTGACTTCTCGCCCGAGTTGTCGCCCGACTTCTCGCCCGAGTTGTCGCCCGAACCGGTCGAGGCCGTCGTCGACGACCCGCTCTTGCTGTCGGTCTTGTAGAAACCCGAGCCCTTGAACGAGATGCCGGGAGCGGCGAACACCTTGCGCAATGAACCGCCGCAGCTGGGGCAGGTCTCGAGCGGGTCGTCACTGAATGACTGGACCACTTCGAGCTCGTCGCCGCACGCTCGGCAGCGGTACTCGTAGGTGGGCATGGGATCGGCCTCCGGGAAGATCATGCGGGCGGGCGCAGCTGGCGGGCAAACGGGCCAGGCGCAGTGCGGCTGCCGAGCGCGGGATTGGACAGCATACCGGGCTGGTCCGGGTCGTCACCCTTCGCGGGGTCGTAGAGTGGCCGCCATGAAGTCCAGCGTCACCAAGGCCGTGATCCCTGCTGCGGGGCTCGGCACGCGATTCCTGCCGGCCACCAAGGCCCAGCCCAAGGAAATGCTGCCCATCGTCGACAAGCCGGCGATCCAGTACGTCGTCGAAGAAGCGGTGCGGGCCGGCATCGACGACATCTTGATCATCACCGGGCGGGGCAAGCGCACGCTCGAGGATCACTTCGACCGCAACTTCGAGCTCGAGTACTACCTCGAGCGCCACGGCAAGATCCATCAGCTCGACGAGATCCAGGCCTTGGCCGAGATGGCCGACATCCACTACGTGCGCCAGGGCGAGCCGCTGGGGTTGGGTCACGCGGTGTCGGTGGCGCGCAAGCACGTGGGCGACAATCCGTTTGTGGTGATGCTGGGCGACGACATCATGGATCGTCGTTCGCACGTGCTCGAAGGGATGATCGAGACCTACGACCAGTACGGCCGGTCGGTGGTGGCCCTGGCCGAGTTCCCGACCGAAGAGATGTCGTCCTACGGCTGCGTCAAGCCCGAGGCCGTCACCGATTCGCTGGTGCGGGTGCTCGACATCGTCGAGAAGCCGTCGCCCAGCGAGGCGCCGTCAAACCTGGCGGTCATGGGCCGCTACGTGTTCACCCCCGAGATCTTCGACGTGCTCGACAAGGTGCGCCCCGGTGTCGGCGGCGAGATCCAGCTCACCGACGCCATCGCCATGTTGCTCGAACAGCAGACCGTCTACGGCTACATCTTCTCTGAAGGTCGCTACGACATCGGCAAGAAGCTCGACTACTTGCGGGCCACCGTTGAGCTGGGCATCGACCATCCGGAGATCGGCCAGGAGTTCGCCGAGTTCCTGACTCGTTTCGTGAGGGAACGAGACCTGGCGTGATCGAGTTGGGCGACGCCCGGGCCTACGTGCTCGGTGCCTGCTCGGCCTTGGCTCCGGTTCGCCGGCCGATCGCTGAGGCCCTCGGCTGCGTGGCGACGCAGGCCCTGGTGTCCGATGTCTTGGTGCCGCCGTTCGACAACACGGCGGTCGACGGGTTTGCGGTGCGGGCGGCCGACACGGTCGGTGCCGACCAGGCGAACCCGGTGCGCCTGCGGGTGATCGGCACCATCCGCGCCGGCATGGCTCCCGAGCCGTCGCCCGGGGTGGGCGAGGCGGTGCGCATCATGACGGGTGCTCCGATGCCGGCCGGGGCCGATGCCGTCGTGATGGTCGAACGCAGCGCGGCCGTTCTTCTCGATCCGGATGGTGCTGACGAACTGCTCGAGTCTGTCGATCTCCTCGTCGAGGTGGCGCCGGGCGACGCCGTGCGCTCGGCCGGCGATGACCTGCGCCCCGGCGACCCGGTCTATCCCGCCGGCGATGTGTTGAGCGCCGGACACCTGGGTGTGTTGGCCACGCTCGGGGTCACCGAGGTCGAGGTCGTGCCGCCGCCCCGGGTCGGCGTGCTGTCGACGGGTGACGAGCTGGTGCAGGGGTCCGAGCCGCTGCGGCCCGGTCAGATCCGCGATTCGAACCGCCGAACCTTGCTGGCGTTGGTCGAGCAGGCCGGCTGCGTGGCAGTCGATCTTGGCTGCATCCCCGACGACGAGGCGGCCATCACCGCCGCCATCGAAGCGGGCGCGATCGGCTGCGACGTCCTCATCACCAGTGGCGGGGTGAGCATGGGCGATTTCGATTTCGTCAAGGTCGTACTCGACCGTATCGGCGAGATGCGGTGGATGCAGGTGGCGATCCGTCCAGCCAAGCCGCTGGCGTTCGGCACCGTTCCGGCGGGCGCCGTCGACGGCTCGACCCGCCGGGTGCCGGTGTTCGGGCTGCCCGGCAACCCGGTGTCGTCGGTGGTGTCGTTCGAGCTGTTCGCCCGTCCCGGCCTGCGGCGGATGATGGGTCGGGCCGACGACGATCTCGATCGACCCCGGGTGAAGGCGGTGGCCGACGGCGGGTTCGCCCGCCGGCCCGACGGCAAGGTGCACTTCGCCCGGGTCGTGTGTCGCTACGCCGACGGTGGCTATCACGTGCGGTCGGCCGGCGGTCAGGGTTCGCATCAGCTCAGCTCGCTGGTCGGCGCCAACGCCTTGGCCGTGCTGCCCGACGGCGACGGCATCGAGCCGGGCGGCACCGTCGACGTGCTGCTCACCGAGTGATGGCTGACCTGAGGTTCGACGGCTCCGCTCGGCGTCGGGCGATCTGATCATGGTCTTTCATCTGACGGCTGGCCAACAGCGTCGATTTCTCATCGGGCTGATCGGCGGTGCCCTCATCGGCTGGGCGCTCGGGCTGGTGCGCCTGGTCGCGACGGGTCGGTTCCTGTCGGCCGACGGCCTGGTACCCACAGCCGTGCTGACCATCGCCGCGGCGGTCGTGGTGCTGGCGGTCAGCCGGATGAAGCGGGTGGTGGTGCTCACCGACGACGCCATCCACCTGCATTGGGGGCCCTGGAGTCGCCAGGTGCCGTGGACCGCCGTCGAGGCCGTCGACGAGCGCGATCGCGGTCTGGCCCGGCGGGTGGTGCTGCACAGCGGCGGGCGGTCGCGGGTGCTGCCAGTGCCACTGACCGGTGGGTCGATCCTCGGTCCCGGCACCGATCCGGGCCTGGACGAGAAGCTCGAACTGATTCGGCGATGGTGGCTCGAACACCGCACCCCGTAGGCTGACCCGGTGGGCGATCTGCCGGTGACCAGCACAACCAGCCCGGTGCCGTTGGTCGATTCGTTCGGCCGGGTGCACCGCGATCTGCGCATCTCGATCACCGACCGGTGCAACTTCCGGTGCACCTACTGCATGCCGGCCGAGGGCATGCCGTGGCTGCCGCGTGACGAGCTGCTGACCTACGAAGAGCTCACCCGGGTGGCCCGGTTGCTGGTCGACCGCTACGACTTCGACGGCATCCGCATCACCGGCGGCGAGCCCACCGTGCGGTCGCACCTGCCGGTGCTGGTCGAGAAGCTGAGCGCCTTGCGCCGCGCCAGCGGTGAGCCGGTCGACGTAGCGCTGACGACCAACGGCGCAACGCTGCGGCTGGTGGCCCACGATCTGGCTGCAGCCGGGCTGGGTCGCATCAACGTGTCGTGCGACTCGCTGCGAGCAGATCGCTTCGTGCAGCTCACCAAGCGGGACCGTCTGGCTGATGTGCTCGACGGCATCGACGCCGCGGTCGAGGCCGGGCTCGACCCGGTCAAGATCAACGTGGTCGTCATGCGGGGCATCAACGACGACGAGATCGTCGACTTCGCCACCTATGGGCGTGAGCGGGGGGTGACGGTGCGGTTCATCGAGTTCATGCCGCTCGACGCGCAGGGCGACTGGACCAACGATCAGGTCGTCACCCAGGCCGAGATCGTGGCGGCCATCGACGCCGTCTATCCGATCGAGGCGGTCGACGGCCGTGGCTCCGATCCGGCCGAGACGTTCCGTTACGTCGACGGCGGGGGTCAGGTTGGCGTGATCGCCAGCGTCACCCACTCGTTCTGCGGCACGTGCGACCGCGTGCGGCTGACGGCCGAGGGCCAACTGCGCAACTGCCTGTTCGCCCTCGACGAACACGACCTGCGCGGTCCGATGCGGGCGGGCGCTACCGACGACGATCTGGCCGCCATCGTCGAACGCGCCGTCGGCGAGAAGTGGGCTGGGCACGCCATCAACCAGGTCCACTTCATCCGACCCAAGCGGGGCATGAGTCAGATTGGCGGCTAAATCCGTCGACATCCGACGGCGTAGTCGACGGGACGGCGGGGCGCGGCGGCGCAGGGCCACGCGAGTGGTCGCGACGCTGACCGGGCTGGTGCTGGTGGCGGCCGGTGCCGGTTGTGCGAGCACGTCGCCCCATCACGGAGGGTCGGCGACCGACTCCGTGTTCGGGACGGGTACGTCGGATCCCGACGAGACCGCGGTTGGCGTGACGTCGACGGTTGCGCCATCGACGGTTGCGCCATCGACCTCGACGACTACGCCGACGTCGACGCCGACGTTGCCGCCGATCGCCCCCGCGGTGCCGGGGCCGGCCCAGGTCATCAGCCGGGTGCCGAGTGCGGTCGGCAAGGTGGCGCTCACCTTTGACGACGGCTTCTGCGGCGACTGTGTCGGAACCATGGTCGGCGATCTCGAACGCACCGGCGCTCACGTGACGTTCTGCCCCAACGGCACCTACGGCAAGGTGTGGCTGCCCTACATCGACCGAATCAGGGTGCTCGTCGCCAAGGGTCAGCTGCAGATCTGCAATCACACCTGGGACCACCAGAAGATCACCGGTCTCACCCGGGCGCACCTGACCGACGAGATCAACCGCAACGAGCAGTGGATTGAGGACACCTTCGGCGTCACCGGTCGGCCGTTCTTTCGTCCGCCCTACGGCAGCCACAACGCCGCGTACGACGCCGCCGCCGGCTCGCTGGGTTCCACCAAGGTGATCATGTGGTCCTCGACGCTGTCGGACTCGACCATGCAGCCGCCCGAGACCATCATCAGCCAGCTCGAAACGAACCTGGTGCCGGGCGGCATCGTGCTGGGTCACCTGAACTATCCGACCACCGGCCAGGTCTTCGACCAGATCCTGGCGGTGCTGGCCCAGCGGGGGCTGACCCCGGTGACCGTGTCGGAGCTGGTGGCCGCCGGGGGCTGATCCGGCCGGGGCACCTACACTTCGATCATGTCCGATCGCGGCCTCACCCCCGGCCTCACCCATCTCGATCCGCTCGGGCGGGCCCGGATGGTCGATGTCACCCCCAAGGATCCGACCCACCGCCGGGCCATCGCCCGGGCCAAGGTTCACATGCAGCCCGAGACGACCTCGCTGGTGGCGCGCGGCGCCATCTCGAAGGGCGACGTGTTGGCGGTGGCCCGGGTCGCCGGCATCCAGGCGGCCAAGCGTGCCCCCGACCTGATCCCGCTGTGCCACCCGCTGCTGGTCGGGTCGGTGCTGGTCAACTTCCGCATCGAGGACACCTACATCGAGGTCGAGGCCCAGGTCGAGACGGTTGACCGCACCGGGGTCGAGATGGAGGCGCTCACGGCCTGTTCGATCGCGGCGCTCACGATCTACGACATGTGCAAGTCGGCCGACCGTTCGATGGTCATCGGCGACCTGGCGTTGTGGGAGAAAACGGGGGGTCGATCGGGCACCTATCGCCGTCCGGCCGAGCCCGGCGACAGCGACGATCTGCTCCGCTGACGCGGCTCGGGGTAGCGATCGTCGCCTGTTCGTAGTAAAACCGTAACAACACCCACCCGACTGCAGGTGGGGGCGGAGCGGCTCCGAAGCCTTTGCCCCTGCATCCACCGTTCGTTCCCGAGCGGTGACTACGGTCACGATCACCAAGGGCAGGCCACGGAGCGTGACATTCGTGTTGCTGATCATTCTTGCGGTGGTGTGGGCCGTCTACATCGTGTCGTGGTTCCGTAGTCGTACCGAACACCGCAATGTGAACTCGATCTCGAC
>JAYUBX010000043.1:0-13444 GCA_043740665.1 Candidatus Neomicrothrix sp. | reverse complement strand
AAGCCTTTGCCCTTGGCGGTGAGCACCACACAGCGGATGGCCAGGTCGTCGCTGGCGTCGTCCAACAGCGCAATCACGCGGTCTCGCTGGTCGGGCGTGATGGCGTTGTGGGCTTCGGGGCGGTTGAGCGTGATCCATGCCACCCCGTCTTCCACGCGGTGCAGTACCTGGTCGTCGAGCGGCCGTTCGTCGGTCATGGTGTCCCCTGCTCGTCGTGCGCCCATTCGTGCGCCGAATCCGACCCGGGAGTGTAGGGCACCTGGCCTGACGACCCGTCAGATCGACCGGGTTGGTCAGCCGGCGACCTTGATCTTGCGGGTGTGCCAGCCGGTGGCGCCGTCGGGCTCGACGGGCGCCTTGTGATCGGTCTGGGTTTCGCCGGTGCCATCGGTGGCGCGCACCCGAACCAGGTGATCGCCAGGTACCGCGTCCCACTGCAGCATCCACTCGCGCCAGGTGTTGTCCGACAGCACGGGTCCCAACGTGGCCTCGACCCACGGGCTGTCGCCGACCTGCACCTCGACCTTGGTGACGCCGCGGCCGGGTCCCGGCGCCCAGGCGACCCCGGCGATGGGGGTGGTTCCGGCGCTCAGCTTCGCTCCCGCTTTGGGTACGTCGATGCGCGATTGGGTCTTGACCGGACCTTCTTTGGACCATCCCCGAGGGATCCAGTAGGCGTCGAAGTCTTCGAGGGTGGTGAGGCGGATCTCGCTGAGCCACTTGGTGGCCGAGACATAGCCGTACAGGCCGGCGACGACGAGCCGAGCCGGATAGCCGTGGACGGTCGGTAGGGGTTCGCCGTTCATGCCGATGGCCAGCATGGCGATGCGGTCGCCGTCGAGCGCCGCGGTCGGAAAGCCGACCGTGAAGCCGTCGACCGACTTGCCGACGATCTGGGTCGCACCGGCCTGCACCCCGGCTCGGGCGAGCAGGTCGCGCAGCGGAACTCCCTGCCAGAGCGCGTTGCCGACCAGATCGCCGCCGACCTCGTTCGACACGCACGACAGCGTGACGGCCTGTTCGACCTGGGGCATCGCCAGCACGTCGTCGAACGACAGCTCGAAGGGGTGATCGACCATGCCGGTGACCTGCAGCTTCCAGGTCGTCACGTCGATGTGGGGCACGGTGAGCGCCGTGTCGATCCGGTAGAAATCGCCGTTGGGCATGAGGTAGGGCGTCAGGCCGTCGACCGGGAACGAGGCCGTTCCCGGTCCCTGCAGGGATGCCGGCGACGCGGCGGGGACGGCCACGTTGGTGGGTGTCGGAAGCTGGATCTGGGTGCGGGCGACGTCGACGCTGGAACGGCCCCGCAGCGACTTTCCCGCCGCCCCGGCCGTGACCGCGAAGGCGCTGGCCGCCCCGGCATAGCCGAAGAAGGCGCGGCGCGACGCATGGGGGTCGGTCGGCCGATCGGGGCGGCGGGTGCTGGCCCGGTCGGCACCCGTCGTTGGAATCAATCGGCCGGTGGCGGCCACCCGTAGAAGCCCCCACAGGGTGAACGATCCGGCGGTGACGGCGAAGATGACGGCGAGAACCGCCAGGCCGGTCGAGGCGAGCGGGTCACGAGCCGCCGACCAGATGCCGATGACCCCGAATGCGGCGAACCCGGCGGGGCCGACCCACGGCCGGCGGCGCGAGGCCGACCCGAGTCCGGCGCCGATGAGCAACGAGATGATGACGATCCCGGCTACCAACGCCGGTTTGTCGGCGGTGTTGAAGATGCTGATGGCGGTGCGGGCGACGTCGCCGCCGGCTTGGTCGACGAACTCGGCGCCCACGCTGCCGACCAGGGACTGGCCCTTGGTGCTGAAGCCGGTGATCAGTTCGCCGACCCCGAGGGCCACGCCGGCGGCCACGGCGCCGGCGATCTGGGCCTGGCCCACCGTGACGCGCGGCCGCCCCGTGTTGGTCTTCACCTGCTGGGAGACGGTCACGTTGGGCACAACCTCTGTACGGCGCTGGTCGTCCGCCAGGATGACCGCGGGCCGCGCCGATCCCAATCTGCGTCGCGGGTACTCAGCCTACCGACCAGTCGGTAGGCTAGCGTTTCGGCCATCGTCCCTTCGCTCAGAAAGAACCGGATGACCCTCGAACCCCCGACCGCGATCGACTCCTCGACCGGCGTCATGACCGACCCCTCAACCAGCTTCGTTGCCGAGCCTTCGACCGTTGACGGGCGGGGCCCGGACGAGCGGGTCAATCGGGCCACCTCGATCCCGTTCATCCTGCTGCACTTCTTGCCGGTGCTCGCCATCTTCACCGGCGTCAGCGTGCAGGCGGTCGTGCTCTGCGTCGTGCTGTACCTCAGCCGGATGTTCTTCATCACCGCCGGCTACCACCGCTACTTCGCCCACCGCAGCTATCGACTCAATCGGTTCTGGCAGTTCCTGCTGGCCTTCGGGGGCACCACCGCGGCCCAGAAAGGCCCCTTGTGGTGGGCGGCTCACCACCGCGATCATCATCGCTTCAGTGACTCGGAGCGCGACATCCACTCGCCCACCCAGAAGGGCTTCTTCTGGAGTCACGTCGGCTGGATCCTGTGCGACAAGTACGCCGCCACCGACTACGACCGCATCCGTGATTTCTCGAAGTTCCCCGAGCTGGTCTTCCTCAACAAGCGGGACTGGATCGGCCCGTGGGCCCTGGGCGTGACGTGCTACCTGATCGCCGGATGGAGCGGTCTGCTCATCGGGTTCTTCCTGTCGACCGTGCTGCTCTGGCACGCGACGTTCACGGTCAACTCGCTGGCCCACGTGATGGGCCGCCGTCGCTACGCCACCGAGGACACCAGCCGGAACTCGGTGCTCATCGCCCTGCTCACCATGGGCGAGGGTTGGCACAACAACCACCACTATTACCAGGCCTCGGCCCGCCAAGGCTTCTTCTGGTGGGAGTTCGACCCCAGCTTCTACGTGCTCAAGGTCGGCAGCTGGTTGGGCATCGTACGCAACCTGCGCACACCGCCGGCCCGCGTGCTGGCCGCCAATCGAGTGAGCCAGGGCGCCTTCGACGTCGGCATGTTCAAGGCCTACTGGGGCAAGGCCAGCCGGGCCGTGAACCGGACGCACGTGGCGCAGGTCGTGCACGACGGCAAGGTCACCGCCAGCGAGGCCATCGCCTCGACCCGAGACGCGGCCGCCCTGAACCTGGGTGAACGCCGGCAGGCCCTGGTCGAGCGCAAGGAAGCGCTCGAAGTCTTCGTACACTCGTCGCTCGAATCGGCCGAGGAGTTGGCCCGACTGTCCCGGGTCGGTCAGCGCGACCTGGGGCTCGAGAGCTGATGGCGGCGGGCGCCGACTCGCCGGCCGTTCCCGCCGGGCCGATCGGTGGCTGGCTCATCGACACCGACCGGTTCGGGGCGTTCGACTGGAACGATCCGTGGCCGACCTACGACCGCATGCGCGCCGAGGCCCCGATCTGGCAGAACTCCGACGGGATCACCCTGCTCACTCGTTTCGCCGACTGCGAAGCGGTGTTGCGCGACGTGCGGTTCAGCGCCAGCAAGGACCACGCCGATCCGCCCCGGGTGTTGGCCGAAGGCGACCCCCGCTCGCTGATGGATGGCGACGCTGCGCCCCTGATCTTTCTCGACCCGCCCGACCACACCCGGTTGCGCAAGTTGGTGAGCAAAGCGTTCACCCCTCGCACGATCGAACGACTGCGGCCACGGGTGCAGGAGCTGGTCGACGGGATCCTCGATCGGGCGGCCGACGAGGGCGGCCTCGATGTGGTCGCCGAGCTGGGCTATGAGCTGCCGGTCATCGTGATCTGCGAACTGCTCGGCGTGCCCCTCGACGATCGTCCGCAGTTCGCCGGTTGGTCGTCGGATGCAGCCCGTCTGCTCGACGACGACCTCAGTCCCGAGGTCCTGAACGACGGCGTCGCAGCGGCCATCAACTTCGCCGTCTACTTCGACGGCCTGTTCGCGGCCCGGCGCCGGGCGCCCGGCGACGATCTGGTCAGCGGGTTGCTGGCGGCCGAGGAGCAGGGCGTCCACCTAACTGAGGACGAGCTGCGCAGCATCGTCGTGCTGCTGTTCGTCGCCGGCCACGAGACGACCATGAACCTGATCGGCAACGGCGCCTATGCCTTGCTGCGGGCTCCCGACCAGCAGGTCCGTTGGCGCGACGATCCGTCGCTCGACGGGCCGGCGGTCGAAGAGTTGTTGCGCTTCGACGGGCCGGTGCACCTGACCGGTCGCATCCCGACCGAGGATGTCGAGATCAACGGGCACCGCTTCCGCCGCGGCAAGCCGGTGGTGACCTTGGTGTCGGCCGCCAATCGCGATCCGGCCCGCTTTGGCGAGCCGTCTCAGCTCGACGTGGGCCGGGCCGACAACCATCAGCTCACGTTCTCGCAGGGCATCCACTACTGCCTTGGTGCGGCTCTGGCTCGGCTCGAAGGCCAGGTCGCGGTGGGTTCGTTGATCCGCCGGTTCCCCGATATCGAACTGGCCGCCGAGCCGAGCTACCGCGACCACTTCGTGTTGCGGGGCCTGAAGGAGCTGCGGGTCAGCGTCTGACCGGCGCGGGTTGAGGGCCAGCATCAAGGGTCAGCGTCAAGGGCCTGCGGAGACGGAGGGATCGCCGGATGGCCGAATGGCGCGCCGGTAGGGTCGAGCCATGACCCACCCGTTCGACACCAGCTCAGGACCGGCAGCCGGTTGGTACGCCGACCCGGGGACGGCGGGCCAGATGCGGTGGTGGGACGGCCGGTCCTGGACCCCGGCAACCGGAGCCGCGGCCGGGTCGCCCTACTCGACCGGGATGGTCGCGCTCGGTGGTCCCCAGAAGGCCCTCGAAGACGAACAACGCGTCGCCCGCACGGCATCGGTCGCGCTGATCTACGGGGCGGCGTGCTACATCGTCATGTTCGTGGCGGTGGCGGTGCTCTACCACACCATGATCGGCCGCTTCCTCGATCAGATCCGGGCTGCCAGCCGGGCACCCACGGCGGCCAATGGCCGGATCGGCTCGGCCTCGGTTCGAGCCACACCGTTCCCGCCCGGGCTGCTCCTCGGGTCCGGCCTGCTGCAGATCGTACAGCTCGGACAGCTTGCGGTGGGCGTGATCTTTCTCGCCTGGTGCTACAAGGCCTCACAACTGGCCCAGGCCGCCGGCCTTCGGACGCGTCGATCGCCCGGGCTGACGATCGGCGGCTTCCTGATCCCGATCGTGAACCTGTGGTGGCCCTACCAATCGGTGTGCGACCTCTTCGCCCCGGGTGATCCTCGTCGGCGGTTGGTGGGCCGATGGTGGGCGCTGTGGCTCGGCACCCAGTTCATGACGACGGCGATCGCCGTCGCGTCATTCGGGCCTGCCGTCCTGGTCGGGATCCTGGTGCTGGTCGGCGCCACTCTCGCCGTCATGGCGGCCGTGACCGCTCGAGCCGTCGTTGCCGCGGTCAGCGCTTCGCATGCCGAGCTCATGGCCGTCGCGTGGGCGGCTACGGCGAGCTAGGCGAGAACTCGACTAGTCGAACTCGATGGCGCTGAACACACCGAGCTTGGCCAGGTTGTGGCGGGCATTGATCATGCGCACCGTGCCGGATTTCGATCGCATGACGAGGGACTGCGTGGTGGCCCCCCGGCGGTCGTAGTGCACGCCCTTGAGCAGCTCGCCGTCGGTGATTCCGGTCGCCGCGAAGAAGCAGTTGTCGCCACTCACCAGGTCATCGGTGTCGAGCACCCGATCGAGGTCGTATCCCAGCGCCAGGGCGGCGGCCCGTTCGTCTTCGTTGCGGGGCCACAGGCGACCGATCAGCTGGCCCCCCATGCACTTGAGCGCCGCCGCGGTGATGACGCCCTCGGGGGTGCCGCCGATGCCGAACAGGATGTCGGCACCCGAATCGTCCCACGCGGTCGAGATGGCGCCGGCCACGTCGCCGTCCTGGATGAGGCGGATGCGGGCGCCGGCCTCGCGCACCTCGGCGATCAGGTCCTCGTGGCGGTCACGGTCCAGGATCACCGCGGTCACGTCCCGGATTGATTCGCCTTTGGCCTTGGCCACCGCCGCCAAGTTCTCGGTGACGCTCATGTTGAGGTCGACGACCCCCACGCACTCGGGGCCGACGGCGATCTTCTCCATGTAGACGCAGGGGCCCGGGTCGAACATGGTGCCGCGGTCGCTGACGGCGATCACCGCGATGGCGTTGCCCCGGCCCTTGGCCGTCAGGGTGGTGCCGTCGATTGGATCGACCGCGATGTCGGTGGCCGACCCGGTGCCATCGCCCACGGACTCGCCGTTGTAGAGCATTGGCGCTTCGTCCTTCTCGCCCTCGCCGATCACGACGATGCCGTCCATCGGGACGCTCTGCAGGGTGATGCGCATGGCATCGACCGCGGCACCGTCGGCGCCTTCCTTGTCGCCTCTGCCCATCCACCGAGAGCCGGCCATGGCGGCTGCCTCAGTGACGCGAACGATGTCGAGGGCGAGATTGCGGTCGGGTGTGCTGGTCTTGTCGGCCATCCGGGGACAGTAGTCGTGCCGTGGTCGACCGGCGGAAAAGTCGATCCAGCCCGGCCAGGAGCGATCGGCCCGGGGCCACGGGTGCGCCCGGCAGGGGACGCGGCGATACTGAGTCGATGGGTGCACAGGAATGGCGTGACGCGTTCGAGGCGGCCCAGCGGCGCGAGGTCGCATTCGAGACCATGTCGGGGGTGGCGCTCGAGCCGGTCTACGGGCCTGCCGCCGGCTCGACCGAGTCAGAGACCCAGGTCGGATGGCCGGGTCAGTACCCCTACACGCGTGGCCCCTACGCGTCGATGTACCGTTCGAAGCTGTGGACCATGCGGATGTTCGCCGGGTTCGGCACCGCGACCGACACCAACCAGCGGTTCCGCGACCTGTTGGCGGCCGGCGGCGACGGGCTCTCGACTGCGTTCGACCTGCCCACGTTGATGGGCCGCGACAGCGACGATCCGATGGCCGAGGGCGAGGTCGGCAAGTGCGGGGTGGCCGTCGACACGCTGGCCGACATGCAGGACCTCTATGCCGGTATCGACCTGGGCTCGGTCACCACGTCGATGACCATCAACTCGCCGGCCGCGGTCATCTTCGCCATGTACGTGGCGGTGGCCGAGCAGACCGGCGTACCGCGAGCACAGCTCGGCGGCACCCTGCAGAACGACATCCTGAAGGAGTATCAGGCCCAGAAAGAGTTCGTCTTTCCGCCGCGCCCGTCGATGCGTCTGGTGGCCGACACGATTCGGTTCTGTGCCGCCGAGATGCCCCGGTGGCACCCCGTGTCGATCTCGGGCTATCACATCCGCGAGGCCGGATCGACGGCTGCCCAGGAGCTCGCGTTCACGCTGGCCAACGGGTTCGCCTACGTCGAGTTGGCTCGGGCCGCGGGGCTTGGGGTCGACCAGTTCGCGCCCCGACTGAGCTTCTTCTTCAACGCCCACATCGATTTCTTCGAGGAGATCGCCAAGTACCGGGCGGCTCGGCGAATCTGGTCCCGCTGGCTGCGCGACCACTATGGCGCGACCGACGAACGGTCGATGACCCTGCGCTTCCACACCCAGACGGCTGGGGTTTCGCTCACCGCCCAGCAGCCCGAGGTAAACATCGCCCGCACCGCTATCGAAGCTCTCGCCGGGGTGCTGGGCGGAACCCAGAGCCTGCACACCAACTCGATGGACGAGGCCCTGGCCCTGCCCAGTGACAAGGCGGCTCGCATCGCGCTGCGCACCCAACAGGTGATCGCCTATGAGACCGGCGTGACCAACGTGGCCGATCCGCTCGGTGGCTCGTGGTTCGTCGAGTCGCTCACCGACGAGCTCGAGGCCCAGGCCGAGGCGATCTTCGCCCGGCTGCTCGACGAGGGTGACGGCTCGATGCTCGAGGGCGTATACGCCGGTATCGACGACGGCTGGTTCCAAGGTGAGATCGCCGATGCCGCCTTTGATTTCGAACGCCGGCTGAACCGGGGTGAGCGGGTGCTGGTGGGGGCGAACGCGTTCACCGACGCCGGCAACGACGAGCCCCTCGAGATCCTGCAGATCACGGCGGAGCAGGAGCAGCAGCAGATCAAGCGGTTGGGCGCGATCAAGGCCGACCGCAATGAGCGTGCCGTTCATGACGCGCTGGCCCGCGTACGTGCCGACGCGGTCCGACCCGACGTCAACCTGATGCCGGCCCTTATCGACGCGGTGCGCACCTACGCGACCGAGGGCGAGATCATGAACACGATGGGCGAGGTCTTCGGCCGGTACGTCGAGATACCGGTCATCTGACGAGGTCGGTCGTCTGGTCGACCGGGGCCGCGTGCAAGGATGCGGCGGTGACGACGACCAAGCGATGCCCCAAGTGCGGCAGTGAGTACCTGCCCAGCGTCGAGCAGTGCATCGACTGCGAGGTCGATCTGGTCGAGTTCGGGCCCGATGACGCGACCGGCGACGGATCAACGGGCGACGACGGGACTGGCGACGGGACGGGCGTTGCCGCTCGCACTGGCGGTCGAGGCGCAACTGTCGGTGACCAGGTCAGCTACGAACTGCACGAATGGTCGGGCGAATCGCGGATGCTGCTCGAGCAGCTCTTGGTCGGTGTGGGCATCGCTCGCGCCTGGGAGGGCACGACGATGGTGATCGGCCAGGGCGACGAGTCACAGGTCGACGAGCTGATCGAGCACGTCGAGAGCTCGACCACGTCGGCGCTCGATCCCGACACCGAGCGAGTGGTCTACGAGGTCGGCGAGTGGATGGCCGACCAGTTGACGGTGCTCACCGACGCGCTGGTCGAAGCCGGTATCGCCTACGAGTTCGACATCGAGGGTGACGTCGCCGTGCTGGTCGACGACGAGACTCGCGTCGAGGAACTGTTCGACCGGCTCAATTTTGGCCCCGCCGAATCAGCCGATGCCGACGGTGAGGACGTCGACCCCGACGACGGGATTGAGACGGCCGAGATCATGTCCGACCTGTTCGTGGCCTGCGACCGGCTGCAAAAGGACGCCACCGACCACGAAGGGGTGCTCGGGGGCGTCTCGGCCGCGGATCGGATCGAGGTGCGGCCGTTGCCGTTCGGATTCACGCCGTCGGTCTGGACAAGCATCGTCGGTCATGCCGTCGGGCTGCGGGCCGAACTCGAGGATGACGACATCGGTGACGGTGTCATCGAGGAACACGCCCGCGAACTGCGCACCCTGCTGCGCCAGTACGTCTGATCTCGACCGCCTGACAACGACCGCCTACCAGGCTGTGGCCATGGCCCCGCTGATGGGACAGGTTTCGTAGGCTCCGCCTATCGTGACCGGCATGGTCGTGGCCGAGTTGGAGATCTATCACTCGCGGCCCATCGCCCCGACCCGCCGGGTCTCCCTGGGGCAGATGAACCTGCCGACCGACCCGCCGCCCGGGTTCGGCGGCATCCTGCTGGGCGGCATCATCGCCGCCAACATCGCGTCGGTCGACCCCGATCTGGTGCCCGACTTGTTGCGGCTGACCATCGAGCTGGAGGAGGGTCGCCGCGTGCCGCAGCCCCGGCTGCGCTACCGGTACCAGGAAGACAAGATCGGGTTGCAGCCGAGTCGTCACCGCCTGCTGGGTGAGGGCGAAGAGTTGGTGTTCGACTTCGAAGAAAAGAACGGCCTGCCGACCCAGCAGGTGCTGGGCGCGGTCTATGCGGCCGGCCGGCTCGACCCCAAGGTCCGTCATGCCGTCATGCAGACGATCCGACGGGCCGTGCGCTGGGAGGGCGGTGTCGACGGCGATCTGATCGCCACGCTTTCGGGCGTGGGCCGGGGCCGCCCGCTCTCCGCCTTCGCCTTCGAGAATCCCATGTCGTGGGCCATGGGCGTGCTCGGGTTCCCCGCCGGTCGCCCGGCCGCGACGCGGGCCGTTCCGCGATCGGACGTGCAACGTCAGTTCCGCGAGCAACTCATGGCCGCCCACCCGGACCACGGCGGCGATGCCGGCGACGCCGCCCAGCGAATCTCGGAGCTCACCGAGGCCCGCCGCATCCTGCTCGGCTGATGCCCACCCCCGGAGGATTGCTGCTCACCCCTGGTGCCGGCGCCGACCGCACCCATCACACGTTGGTCGCCATCGAGCAGGCGGTCGCCCCGCTGCCCTGTGCCCGCGTCGACTTCCCCTACCGCAAGGCGGGCAAGCGCGCCCCCGACCGCGCCCCGGTGGCCGTCGCCAGCGTCGTCGCCGACGCCGTTGAACTGGTGGCCGCCGCCCACATCCGTCCGAACCGTCTGGTGCTCGGTGGCCGCTCGTTCGGCGGTCGGATGTGCTCGATGGCCGTCGCCGAGGGATTGCCCGCCGCGGGCCTGGTGCTGTTGAGCTATCCACTGCATCCACCGGGTCAGCCCGAAAAGCTGCGCACCGATCACTTTGCTCGACTCGACCTGCCGTGCCTGTTCGTCTCGGGCGGGCGTGACCCGTTCGGTTCGCCCGACGAGTTCGATGCCGCGGTCGCCGCCATCCCGGGACCGGTCACCCAGGTTTGGCTGCCGGGCGGCCATGATCCTCGCAACGTCGACGATGTCATCGCCGACGCGGTGACATCGTGGCTCTCGGCCGTGCGTCGCTCGGCCCGGATCAGGTAGAGATCTGAACCGGTGTGCCGAGGGGCAGGGTCTGAGCCAGCCGGGTGATGTCGGCGTTGCTCATCCGGATGCACCCGTGGCTGACTTGGGTTCCGATGGCCGCCGGTTCGTTGGTGCCGTGGATGCCGAGCTGGCCGGGTCCACCGTTGAAGGTCGTGAGCGTGTCGGAGAAGCCCGACAGGCCGAAGGCATAGGGACCATACGATCCCTCGGGATTCGAGGTCTTGATCAACTCGGTCGTGTAGTACAGGCCACCCGGCGTCGGGGTGTTGCCTCTGGCGACGCCGACCTTGATGTCCTCGACCTGCTTGTCGTCCTTGAACACCTTGAGCGAGAACTCGTTGAGCCCGACCTCGATGCGGTACGGGTTGATGGCGTAGTCGAGGTCGGCATGCTTGACCCACCCGATGCTGCCATTGGGTCGCACCGGCAGGTAGACCTCGACCCAGGCGCACTTCTGGGCTTGGGGGATGTCCTTCACCAAAAAGGTGAGCGGGCTCGGGGCGTTGGGGTCGTTGTTGATCAGGCGGGGGTTGGCCATCGTGGTGGTTGGTGTGGCATCGCCGGGCTGGGCGTAGATCGCCAGTTCGCCGACGTTCTTGGCCGTCGCCACCGTGCTATTGCCGGCCGGCAGCTCTTGGCAGACCGTGGCCGCCGCCGTGGTCGACACCGCGACGACGCTGCCCGGCGTAGTGCCGTCGGCCAGCGTGGGACGGTCCTTGCTGTTGCCGCAGCCGGCCGCCAGCAGCAGCAACGCAACGACCACAACCGTGAGCAGACGGGGAGTGGTTCGAGTGGACACGGACCGATGGTACCGGGCCGTCCGGGTCTAGCGGACCTCACCCTTCGTCGACGGTGGGGGGATAGCGCTCGGGCATCACGGTGGGATCGAGTCCCCTCAGGCCGAACAGTTCGCGCGCCACGGGTCCGTCGTCGGGGTTGAGGTCTTCGAGCTCACGCGAGGCGGTCTCGGGATAGAAGAAGATCACCAGCACGACGACCACGACGCCACCGGCCGACAGGATCGCCATGGTGGGCCCTAACCCCGACAGCGAGCTCGACAACCGGCCGGCCAGATAGAGCCCGGTGGCGCTGCCGACGACGGCGGCCAGGTTGATGACCCCGTTGGCCCACCCTCTGGCCCGGGTCGGAAACAGCTCAGGCCCGTAGACGCCGAGGGCGGGCACGGCCATGGCGCCGACGACCGAGCCGAGCACCGAGAACATCCAGATCGACCATCCACCCGTCAGGTACATGGCCACCGTGAAGCCCACCCCTCCGATCACGCCGACCGACCCGATCAGTCGCCGGCCGTGACGATCGGCCAGCCGGCCGCCGACCACGATGCCGATGCCGCCAGGGGTGTTGGTCAGCAGTTGGAACACGGTGATCGAACCGGCCGAGAACCCCCGTTCGGTGCGCAGGTACTCGTTCAGGAACGACGAGGCCGGGATGGCGAACAGGGCCAGGGCCAACCCCGAAGCCGAGAGCAGGGCCAGCCGACCACGATCGAGGCCGGGTGGCGCGTGCCACCATCGTCGGCCCATCGGCTGGCGGTCGGCCAGATGAAATCGGGCCGTCTCGGGCAGGCCGCGGCCGATCCGCAGGGCGAGGGGGATGGCGAGCAGTGGCACCGCGAACAACACGCGCCACGCCCACGGCGCCAGGCCGCACACCGAGACCAACCCGACGGCCAGCCCGGCGCCGAGCGCGCCCGACGCGGTGAGTACCGAGACGGCGAACGCTCGCGACCCGGCCGGCATCTCCTCGACGGCCATGATGCTGACCAGCACGGCGACGGCCGTCGAGAATGCCCGCGCCACCGTTTGGCTCACGCCCAGCGCGGCCAGGTCGGGGGCGAAGGCGCCGGTGGCGGTGACGACGCAGCCGGCCACGGCGGACCAGAGCAGCAGCCGCCGCCGCCCCTGACGATCGGCGATGGCCACGATGATCAGGGCCAGGATCGCTCCGATGCGCACCGCGGCCAACATCACGCCGATCTGGTCGTCGGTCGAGCCGAAATCCTGTTTGAAGAAGGTGTTGGTCTGGGTGAGCAGGGTGCCCAGGTAGCCGGCCAGCAGCGAGAACACGCACAGCAACGAGAGTGCGTTGGTGGCTCGGGCGTCGAGGTTGTCCGGGGGCATCCACCAGCGGTGTCGGCCGTCGCCCCGCGAGCGCAGGCTGCGGCGCACCACGCCGGCGAAGAGAAATCCCCACACCGGGATGGCCAGGTGATAGGTCGTTGTCTCGATGACGGTGACCATCCCGTCGTCGGGGGTGACCTCGAGCACTCGTCGGTAGTCGCGAAACGGGCCCCGCTCGAGGGTGAAGACCCCGTTGCCCTCGTCGCGCTCGATCAGCAGATCAGTGCGCGGGGCCGAGAAGCGGGCCACCTCGCCGGGAGCCACCCGGTGGGTCGTCACGAGTGTCGGCACGAGCGTGATCCCCCTGGGTCCGTGATCGCTGGGCGGCGCAGGCGGAGCATACTGAGCGTCATGGCGCCGGCTGGTTCGTCCGAACGGATCATCGTCGGAGCCACCGGTCCGCTCGAGGGCCGCGTGGTCATCAGTGGCGCCAAGAACTCGGTCCTGAAGCTGATGGCCGCCACTTGCCTGGCCGAAGGCACCTTTGTGTTGCGCAACGTGCCGAACATCGCGGACGTGGCGTGCAGGGGTGATCTCTTGGCTTCGATGGGGATGACGGTCACTCGGACCGCGGCCGCCGAGCTCACGATCGTCCACCCGCCGGGCATCGTGCCCGAGGCGCGCGACGAGCTGGTCGAACGGATTGTGGGGCCTCGATCGTGGTGCTGGGCCCGCTCCTGGCCCGCTACGGTCGCGCTCGGGCGGCCCTGCCGGGCGGCGATGACTTCGGGCCGCGTCCGATC
>JAYUBX010000042.1:0-3641 GCA_043740665.1 Candidatus Neomicrothrix sp. | reverse complement strand
TCGTACAACTTCCCGATGACCAACACCGCCGGCAAGATCGGTCCGGCGCTGGCCATGGGCAACACCGTGGTCATCAAGCCGGCGCCGCAGGATCCGCTGGCCATCGTGCGGCTCGGCGAGATCTTCGATGACGCCGGCTTCCCGCCGGGCGTGCTCAACGTGGTCGTGGGCGAAGGATCCGAAGCGGCCGAGGCTCTCGTCGCGTCGAAGCACGTCGACATGATCAGCTTCACCGGCAGCACCGGCGTCGGTCAGCGCATCGGCCAGGTCGCCGGCTTCGACATGAAGCGGCTGCTGCTCGAGCTGGGCGGCAAGGGCGCTGGCATCGTGTTCGACGACGCCGACCTCAAGATCGCTATCGGCACCATCTCGAGCGTGTGGGCCTTCCACTCGGGCCAGATCTGCACCGCCCCCACCCGGGTGTTGGCTCAGCGGGGCATCTACGACCAGCTCGTGTCGGGCCTGGGCGCGGCGGCCGGGCGGCTCAAAGTCGGCGACCCGCTCGAACGCGACACCGTGCTCGGGCCGGTCATCACCAGCATCCACCGTGATCGCATCGAGGGCTACGTCGCCTCGGGTCGCGAGCAGGGCGGCACCATCGTGGCCGGCGGCGAGCGTCCCGAGTTCGACCGCGGCTTCTATGTGGCTCCCACCCTGATCGCCGACGCCAAGATGGACATGGCCGTCGTGCAGGAGGAGATCTTCGGTCCGGTCGTCGTGGTGGTTCCGTTCGACGACCAGGACGAAGCCATCGCCATGGCCAACAGCAGCGACTTCGGGCTCTACGACTACGTGTTCTCGGCCGACACTGCCCGCGCCTATGCGGTCGCCCAGCAACTGCGCACCGGCAACGTGGGCATCAATACGGCCCAGCGCAACCACGAACTGCCCTTCGGTGGCTTCAAGCTCAGCGGTGTGGGTCGCGATGGTGGCCGCTTCGGCTTCCACGCCTACAGCGAGCTGCAGTCGATCGTCTGGCCCGGCTGACCGTCGCCTCGGCGACATCACGACAAGAAGCGAGAGGGAGCCCTGTGAAGGGGATTGTGTTCGATGAGGGCGGCCTGAGCGTCGTCACCGATCTCACGGTGCGCGACCTGCGGCCCGACGAGGTGCGGGTCGACATCCAGGCGGCGGGCGTGTGCCACAGCGACGTGTCGGTCATCGACGGCACCATCCCGTTCCCGACGCCGGTGGTGCTCGGTCACGAGGGCGTCGGCATCGTGAGCGAGGTCGGGTCCGGCGTGGTCGGGGTGAAGCTCGGCGACCATGTCGTGATCTCGACCCTCTCGAACTGCGGCGCGTGCGCGGCATGCGACAGCGGCCAGCCGACGCACTGCCGCGAATCGATCGGCAAGATGTCGGCGCCTTTCCGCCAGGGCGAGCGCAAGGTGCTGCAGTTCGCCAACATCGGCGCGTTCTCCGAACAGACCGTGGTCAAGGCCCGCCAGGCCGTCCCGATCAACAAGGACGTGCCGTTCGAGGTGGCGTCGTTGCTGGGCTGCGGGGTCATCACCGGTGTCGGTGCCGTGTTCAACCGGGCCAAGGTCACCCACGGTCAGAGCGTGCTGGTCATCGGCGTGGGCGGCATCGGACTCAACGTGATCCAGGGTGCGGCCCTGGCCGACGCGCTGCCGATCATCGCGGTCGACACCAACCCTCGCAAGGAAGCGCTGGCCCGTCAGTTCGGGGCGACCCACTTCATCAACGCGGCCGAGGTCGACACCATCGAGGCGATCAAGGAGATCTGCCCGAACGGCGTCGACACGTCGTTCGAATGCGTCGGTCACCCGGCCCTCATCCGCACCGCGATCGATGCCCTCGGATGGGGCGGCACCTGCGTGATCCTGGGCGTGCCCAAGTTCGGCACCGAGGCCAGCTTCCTGGTCAGCGGCATGTACAACGACAAGACGATCATGGGTTGTCGTTACGGCGCCGGTCGTCCCCACAAGGACATCCCGCTGTTCGTCGACCTCTACCTCGCCGGGCGACTCAAGCTCGACGAGCTGGTCAGCAAGACCTACCCGATCGAAGACATCCAGCAGACTCTCGACGACATGCACAACGGCGATCTCGCCCGCGGCGTGTTGCTGATCGGGTAGACCGTGGCGCTGCCCACCGAGTTGCAGGAACTGGCAGCGTCGGTCTCGAACTGGGGCCGATGGGGTGATCGCGACGAGCGCGGTACGGGTAACCTCATCGACGACGCTGCGCTGCGCCGCGGCCTGGCGTCGGTGCGGTCGGGTCAGCACGTGTCGCTGGCGATCCCGCTCGATCAGAAGAGTCCTCAGCAGGGTGGCGCACCGGGCCGCATCGCCCCGTTGCGCACCATGCTGGCCATCAATCAGACCTATACCGGGGTCGACGGCGATGCCGCCTTCAACGACGACACCGTGGTGATGGCCCTGGCCGCAGCCACCCACATTGATGCGTTGGGCCACGTCACCTATGGCGGGTTCATGTACAACGGCTTCCCTGACACCAAGGCCACCGCGGTCGACGGTCTGAAGAAGTGCGGGGCCGACAAGATCGCCCCGATCATGACCCGCGGCGTGCTGCTCGACTTGCCCCTTGCCCTCGGCGTCGAGCGGCTCGAACCGGGCTATGCCGTCACCGCCGACGACCTCGATGCTGCTGTCGAGCTGGCCAAGGTGGCCCTCGCCCCCGGTGATGTGCTGTGTGTTCGTACCGGCCAGATGCAGCGCTTCCACGCCGGCGATACCCAGGGCTACAACCACGAGACGCCGGGCCTGTCGACCCACACCATCCGTTGGGTGCGCGAGCACGACCTCGGCGCGGTGTTCACCGACACCTACGTGTACGAGGTGTGGCCGCCGCAGGACTGGGCCGCCATGATGGTCGTGCACATGATCCACCTGCGCGACATGGGTCAGTTGCAGGGCCAGAACTTCGACTTCGAGACCCTGGCCGGCGAGTGTGCCGCCGACGGTGTCTACGACTTCCTGTTCACGGCTCACCCCGAGCCGTTCACCGGCGCCTGCAGCGCACCGGTGCATCCCGTCGCCACCCGCTGACCAGCGTCCGTAGGATCGACCGCATGCCGATCCGCGACGCCACCCCCGACGACCTCGACGAGATCGCCGCCATGATCCGTGAGCTGGCCGAGTACGAGCAGGCCGCCGACGAGGTGGCGTTCGATCCGGGCGACCTGGCGACTCATCTGTTCGGTCCCGACCCGGCCGCCCACGTGCTCATCGCCACCACTGACGTCGGCGCGGTGATCGGCATGGCCCTCTGGTATCGCACCTTCTCGACCTGGGTGGGCCGCCCCGGTATCTGGCTGGAAGACCTGTTCGTGCGCCCCGAACATCGGGGCTCGGGCACCGGTCGGGCTTTGCTCGACGCGGTGCGCGCCGGTACCGACGATCGGGTCGAATGGGCGGTGCTCGACTGGAACGAGTCGGCCATCGGGTTCTACCGGTCGCTCGGCGCCGAGCCCGTCGACGGCTGGACCCGCTACCGCTGGCTCTCCCCGAGCTGACCGACAACAACCCCGGTTCGGGTGTGTCCTAAGCTGACGCCTCGTCAGAAGCGATCTGGGAGGGGGACGGGATGCTCGACGCGTCGACGTTGTGGGGCTTGATCGAGGCGCGGGCGGCGGAGACGCCTGACGTGCTGATGGC
>JAYUBX010000041.1:0-2243 GCA_043740665.1 Candidatus Neomicrothrix sp. | reverse complement strand
GCCGGTGCCCGAATCGGACTCGCCAGGAACTGAGTCAGGTCCTTTGGCGGACACCCGAGCCAGCCAGGAGCGCCAGAAGGCCTCCTGCCGCAACAGCCGGTTGGTGTCGTCCTCACCGCGATTGCGGACCCGCAAATAGCCGGCGACCTGGGCGGGAGTCAGATCGACCGAGCCTCGGGGAAAGGTCAATCCGTCGGCCACAACGTTGTCGGGGTTGGCGACGGTGATGGTGCCAACCGACGCAACCAGCTCGTCCCAACGGGCGGCATCGGCCGTCTGGACATCACCCACGTCGACATGCAGGACCGCCTCGAGGGCGGCCTTCAGGGCGTCGGGCCCGCCCGCGGCGTAGGCCTCGGCCATGGTCTTGTTGGCCGTGGTGCTCCTGGTGCCACTCGGGCCCGACGCGTTGGGCACCTGGGTATCGGAGGGAACGAAGATCACCGTTCCGGCACCCTCACTGGTGAGGGCCAGAATCGAGATGCTCGACAGCTGGCCGTCGTCCTTCAAGGTGGCGAGGACACCAGTGGGTGTCGGTTCGACGGCAACCTCCCAGCCTGGCTTGGTCGGATCGGTTGCCGCCGCGATGAGCCGGCCGTGGTTGCTGTCGAGCACGACGTGAATGCCGACATAGACGAGCACCGGGATCGAGACGAACAGCACGACCAGCGCGACGGGGAACCCGAATCTCCACCACGCCGTGCGCCGGGACTGCGACGCTGGGCGGGTCACCGGAACGGCCGGCAACTCGAGCAGGGCGGGGTCCGATGGCGACAAAGGCGAGGACGCCGGTGACGACGACATCGGCACGGCGGACGGGGCCGATGAGGGAGCTTCTTCGGTCGGGACGGTCATGAGCAGACCTCACGATAGAGCCGGCGCTCCTGCAGCACGGATATGGCCCCTCGAGGTACCAGAAAATCGAGAGGCCGACCGTCGACCACCCGGGCCCGAAGGTCGGTGCTCGACACCTCGAGTCGCGGCACCTCGACCCGCTCGAACTGCCATCCAGCGGGCAGACGGCTGTCGACACCAGGGCGCTCGACCACGACCAGTTCGGAACGCCGCCGAACCTCGTCAATGCGTTCCCATGTCGGCATCCCGGCCGCCGCATCCTGACCGACGATCAAGAACAGCGTGCGGGTCGGATCCTGGTCGAGCAGCTCGGTGATGGTGTCGACCGTGAACGAATCGCCACCTCGCCGGAGCTCGATATCACTGGCCTCGAGACCATCAACCGCCGCCACCGCCGCCGTCACCATGGCCAGCCGGTCGGCGGCCGAGCTCAAGGGCCGCGATCCGACCTTCTGCCATGGCTGATGCGAAACCGTGAGCAGCACCCGATCGAGGGCGAGGGCATACCGCACATTGATGGCGGCCACCAGATGCCCGACGTGAGGCGGGTCGAAGGTGCCGCCGAAGATGCCGAGTCGCTCGCCGGCCGTCGCAGTCACCAGAGAAGTGTATGAGCACCATCCAACCGTGGCCGTCGCACCGGAGAACCAACGCAGGCCATTGGCCGGCCGGGTACCGCCGCTAGGGGGTTGCCCGCAACCTGTCGTGACGAAAGTCACCGACGATCATGGAATCCCTGAGCCTCAATCGGGGCTTACCCCAGTGTCATTCCCGGGTCGATCTCTGGCTCGGGTCCTCCCCCCCGTGGGGCATTCCCCTCGAACAGACCGCCGTCGGCTCTCTCGCCGGTGGCTTCATGGAGCAGACATGAGCGATTCAGTCGGCCAGTACCTCAACGAAATCGGGCTCGTCCCCCTCCTCACCGCCCAGGAAGAGCGAGAACTCTCCCAGGTCATCGAAAAGGGCCGTGACGCGGCCGCCCGCATCGAAGCGGGAGACCGCACCGTCGAGTTCACCCGTGAGGTGCGCAAGGCGGCGGCGGCCAAGGATCGGTTCATCCGGGCCAACCTTCGGCTGGTCGTTTCGGTGGCCCGCCGCTATCCCCTGCCTCCGGGTATGGAACTGCTCGACCTCGTTCAGGAAGGCAACCTGGGCCTTGAGCACGCCGTCGACAAGTTCGACTGGCGCAAAGGGTTCAAGTTCTCGACCTATGCCACGTTCTGGATCCGCCAAGCCATCGGCCGGGCGCTGGATCAGAAGGCATCGCTGGTGCGTTTGCCCGGCGATCGTTCGGCCAGCCTGCGAGCGGCGCTGCGTCAGGTCGCCGGCGATGGTGACGAGCTCGACGCCGAGCACGCCCGCCTGCATCGGCTCACCACGCCGACCTC
>JAYUBX010000040.1:0-13270 GCA_043740665.1 Candidatus Neomicrothrix sp. | reverse complement strand
GCGCCGGGTGGATGCCGGTCTGGTCGGCCGCCCGGGCGGCCACGACTTCTCGGATCGCGTCACGGACAGCCCGGGCCGGAGCTGACATTAGCCCTCGGCGCCGCCACGCCATGCCTACCGAACGGCCGTGCAGCCCGTCGATCGGTATGCGTTTCCAGTCTCCACCGACCCATCCGGGCGCAGCACTGGCCGGCAGGATCGCGGCTCCGAATCCTTGGAACGCCAACGACGCCAGTAGTCGCATGCCGTCGATCTCGGCCTGTGGTTCGAGAACGATGCCGAGCTGATCGGCCTGCGCGTCGAGCATGTCGCGGAATCCGGTGCCTTGCGGCTCGAGCAACACGGGGTAGTGGGCGATGTCGGCCAGACTGACGCGGTCGGCGGCGGCCAACGGGTGGGTGAGCGGGGCGACCAGCATGGGGTCTTCGTCGAAGAGTCGTTCGGTTTCGAGATCGGGATCGTTCACTGGTACGTGCAAGACAGCCAGGTCGAGCCGGTCGCCGATCAGCTGGGGTACCAGCGAGCTGGTCGTGGCATCGACGACGACCAGCCGTAGCTTGGGATGTTGCTCCTGCAGCGTCTCGACCAAGGGCGGCACCAGCCAACGGGCGGTCGTGCCGATCACCCCGACCCGCGCGCCGCCGGCCACCTCGTCGTGCACCGAGGCGACATCGGAGATCAGGGCGTCGATCTCGCGCTGGATCCGTCGCGCTCGATTGACGACGGCGACACCTTCCTCGGTTAGTGACCCGCTGGCCCGATCGATCAGGGTGGCGTCCAGCTCGTGTTCGAGCCGGGCCACGTGGGTGGAGACGTTCGACTGCACCGTGTGCAGCGTGCGGGCGGCGGCCGAGAAGCTGCCGGCTTCGGCAACGGCGACGAGGGCGTTGAGTTGCCGGAGGTCCATCACTAGAAAGAATGGCACATATCCATAGGAACTGTTGGACAGATCTAGTGCGTTGATTCACAATGAGGAACACATACCGCCGAGGTACGAGTTCGTTTCCCCCAAACAAACTCCCTCGAGCAGGGTCTGTGGGACTTCCCCGGTCCCCATACCCCCGAAGAAGCTGGCCATCCCCCCGGTCAGCTTCTTCCCGTTTTGTGGCCGGGAGCGCGGACCGAGGGTGGAAGGTACGGTGCGGCCCATGGCCACGGCACCGAAGTCCGGCGAGAAGGCAGCGAAGAAATCGGCCAAGAAGCCGGACAAGCCCGCTCGCGCCAAGACGGGGGCCAAGACTGCCAAGTCGGCACCGAAGCCGAGTGAGCCTCGGGTGGCGGTCTTCTTCGATCTCGATCGCACCCTGCTGTCGGGCGCCAGTGGCCCCGCCATCAGCGCCGCCCTGCGGATGGTTGGGTTGATGTCGGACCGGTCGATCCCCGGCCAGGACCTCATCTTCCGGCTGTTCAACACCTTCGGTGAGAACCTGCCGTCGATGATGCTCACCCGCCAGGCGGCATCGATGGCGGCCAACTGGCCCCGCGAGCGAGCCCAGGAGGCGGGCCAGCTCGCTGCCGCCACCCTTGTCGATCTGGTGCAGCCCTACGCGAAGGTGCTGATCGACGAGCACCGGGCTGCGGGCCGCTTGCTGGTGCTGGCCACGACCACTCCCTTTGACCTGGTTGAACCGCTGGCCGAGGTGCTCGGCTTCGACGGGGTGATCGCCACCCGGTACGGCGAGCGGAACGGCGTGTACGACGGCACGATCGACGGCGAGTTCGTCTGGGGTGGCGGCAAGTACCGCGCCGCCCGGTCCTGGGCCGACGAGCACGGCGTCTCGATGGCCGAGAGCTACGCGTACTCCGACAGCTACTACGACGTACCGTTGCTCAACGCCGTCGGGCACCCGTTCGTGGTCAATCCCGATCCGCGAATGCGGCTGCAGGCCCTGGCCCGCCGCTGGCCCACCCTCTATCTCGACGTGCCGCCCGGGGTGCCCAAGCTGGCCGGCTTCGAGCCCCAGAACCTGCTGCTACCGCTGGTGCGGCCCGGGTTTGCGCCGTACGCCCACATCGACGTGTCGGGCACCGAGCACATTCCGGCCGAGGGTCCGGCCATCCTGTGCGCCAACCATCGCAGCTACTTCGACGTGGCCGCAGTCGGGTTCGCCATCGCCAAACGGGGCCGCCCCGTGCGGTTCCTGGGCAAGAAAGAGGTCTTCGACGCGCCGCTGGTGGGCGATCTGGCCCGAGCCATGGGCGGCATCCGCGTCGAGCGGGGCACCGGCAGTGACGAGCCGTTGAAGGAAGCGTTGGCGGCGCTCGAAGCGGGCGAGATCGTGGCGCTCATGCCGCAGGGCACCATCCCGCGGGGGCGGGGATTCTTCGATCCGGTGTTGAAGGGTCGCTGGGGCGCCGCCCGGCTGGCGGCCATGAGCGGTGCGCCGGTGATTCCGATGGGTCTCTGGGGCACCGAGAAGGTCTGGCCCCGCAACGCCAAGATTCCAAACCTGTGGAACGTCACCGACCCGCCCGCCGTGCGCATACGGGTCGGCGCGCCGGTGCCGCTCGGACTCGCCGACCCGGGCATTGACACCGATCACCTCATGGCGGCCATCGTCGACCTGTTGCCGCCCGAGGCCCACGAGTGGCGCGAGCCCACGGCCGACCAACTGGCGGCGGCCATGCCGTCGAACCGCAGCGGCAAGGGCCCTGCGTCGGCTTCGCCATCGACCGACGAATCAGGCCGGCGGCCGGGAACCGACTGACGGTCAGAACTGAGTGGGTTCGACCGGGGGGTCAGCGTCAGCGAGGCACCAGCAGCCACTTCCGGCCCGCTTGGCCTGGTACATGGCGGCGTCGGCCAGCTCGACCAGGTGCTCGTGATCGGTGCCGGACTCGGGGCCGAAGGCGATGCCGATGCTCACCTGCATGTTGACGTCGATCGGACCATCCTCGGGCGGCAGGTCGACGACCGGTGCGCCGGCGAGGATCGCCATGTCGGCCGAGCGAATGCTCGATGCGGGCAGGGTGACCGGCCGGCCGAGCGACTCGATGAGTCGTTCGGCGATGGCGATGGCCTCGGCCTGATCGTGCAGCCGGGCGCAGATCACCCCGAACTCGTCGCCACCGAGTCGGGCCGTCAGGTCGTCGGGACGGAGCGCCGCCTCGATGCGGATGGCCACGGTGGTCAGCACCTGGTCGCCGGCCCGGTGTCCGTAGCGGTCGTTCACCGACTTGAAGCCGTCGAGGTCGAGATACAGCACTGCCACCAGGTGTTCGTCGCGAACCAGTTCGCGTTCGAGCCGTTGGAAGAACTGGGTGCGGTTGGGCAGGCCGGTCAGGGTGTCGTGGCGTGCGGCATGCTGCAGCAGGCTCTCGCTGCGCCGTCGCTCGAGGGCCAGGGCCAGTAGCCGACCCGCCCGCTCGACGCCGACCCGTTCTCCGGGGGACGGCGCGCCGGGCACCCGACGCCAGACGATGAGGCAGCCGCTGATGTCGGGTCCGGTCGGGAAGGCCCAGCAGGCCGCAAAGCCCTGCTCCCGCGATTCGTCGGCCAACCACGGAGGGAGTGAGGCCAGATCTGGATCGATGACGGTGGTGCCGGTCGCGATCGCTCGGGCCCACGGCGTCTGCGCATCGTGATCGGGGTGGTCGGCGGTCGTTCGGGCACTGGCGACGTCATCCACGATGTCGGCGGTCGAGGCGGCCAGCCGGAACGAGTCACCGACCGGGTCGACACCGACGATCACCCTCGAATCGCCGACCTGCTCTTCGACGTGGTGGGCGATGAGCTGCAGGATGTCGGCGAGCGGCGCGCCGGCGGCAATCGATTCGAGGGTCTGGTCGAAGATCCGGCGAGGGGTGACATCGTGGATCTGCACGACGATGCCCCGTATGGCCTGGTCGTCGAGCCGGTTGGCGCTCACCGCTTCGAGCACGCCGATGCTGTCGTCGGCTCGGCGGTACCGGAACTCCATGGGCCGGAAGTGGCCGGGCTCATCGAGGACGTAGGCCATCGACTCGTACATCAGGGGCTGGTCGTCCTCGATCACGAACTCGAGCACGTTGTGATTGATGAGCTGCTCGGGGCTGCGGCCGATCAGCGTCTCCGACGCCCGACTGACCCACAGGATCTCGCCTTTGGCGTCGATGACCAGAATCACCCGGGGCGCGGCATCGACCAGGGCCTGCAGGTGCGCGCCGAGGTCGGTCTGGCTCATCTGGTGATCGGACACCCATTCTCCTGTTCGAACACGACCTTCCTAGCGAAGTTGTGCGTCGCTTCACAAGGGTCGTTCGGACCAGATTCGGGTGCTTCGAACCTTCAGGCCGGCGCGGCCACGATCCAGCGGTTCTTGCCAGCCTGCTTGGCCTCATAGAGTGCGTGGTCGGCCGCATCGATCAGGCCGGGCTGGTCTTGCCCGGCCGGATCGTGGAACGCCACCCCGATCGAGAGTCCGACGGTCACGCTGACCGCGCCGACGGTGATGGGTTGGCCCACCGCCGCGATCAGGCGGTCGGCCACCCCGATGGCCTGGTCGTCCGAGGCGAGACTGCCGCAAAGCACCGCGAACTCGTCGCCGCCGACCCGGGCCGCCAGGTCACCGGGCCGGATGTTGGCCTGCAGCCGCCTGGCCACGATGGCCAGCACCTCATCGCCGATGCCGTGGCCGTGGGTGTCGTTGATGTCCTTGAAGCCGTCGAGGTCGCCGAACAGCACGGCGCTGCGAGTGGAACCCGGTTGAGCCAGCATCCGGTCGAGCGCCTGGAAGAAATGCGACCGGTTGGGGATGCCGGTGAGGGTGTCGTGCAGCGCGGCGTGGCGCAGAAGATCCTCGCTGTGGCGTCGCTCGAAGCCCAGGGCGGCCAGCCGGACCGATCGTTCGAGGGCGGCCTCGTGGCCGAGCATCGGCCCACCGGGTGTGGGTCGCCACACGATGAGGCAGGCCAGTCGGGCGCCGTCGGGCGGAACGGGAACGGGGTAGGCCCAGCAGGCGGCCAGGCCGGCGCCTTCGGTGGTGGCGAGGATGGTCGGGTCGAGGTCGGCGGTGGTCGCGGCCAGTGCCGGTAGTCCGGAACGAAGGGCGTTGATCCACGGCAGGTTGACGGCACCGGTCGGGTCGGCGCGGCCGGACAGGGCGGCGGGCAGCCCGGTGTCGACCGAGGACCGGAACCGTGATCCGTCCCAGTCGTAGGCCACCGCGACCTCGCAGCCGATGTGCTGGGCGCGGACCGATTCGATGAGCGGTTGGAGCGTCTGCTCGAGGGGAACGCTCATGGCGAGCACTTCGAGGTAGTCGTCGAGCAGCCGCTGATCGTTGTAGGGCCGGATGCGCACCATGATGCCGGAGACCACCGGATTGTCGAGTTCGGCGTTGGCGCCCATCTCGACGAAGACGGTCGAGCCGTCCTGGTGCACGATGCCGGCCACGATCGGCACCCCTTCGCCGGGATGTCCGAGCAGGTCAGTCAGCGCGCCGGCCACCGACTGCTGATCCTCGACCCGGACGAGGTCGAGGGCCAGGGTTCCGATCATCTTCTCGGGGTCGTAGCCGAACAGTTCGCGACACGACGGGCTCACGTAGCGGATACGGCTGGCGACATCGACGACGATGTAGACATAGACCGAACTCTCGACGAGACGTCGGAACAATTCGGGGTCAGGGCCGCCATCCACGGCTTCATGGTGCCACTCGGCGGGCTCGGCGTCTCGCGCGATGGTTTCGCCGCCGGTTGCGGGCTATTTCAGCATCCGGTGCCCGACCGGTTGGCGGACCGACCCGATCAGACGCCCCGCTGTTGGCGGATGATGTTGAGCGCACCGCCGGCCCGGAACCAGGCGATGTGCTCGGCGTTCATCGTCTGCGAGCAGGTGAACGGCACCACGGCGCCGTCCGGCTTGTGGATCTCGCACGCCACCGGACGATCGGGGGCGAGGTCGGCCAAGCCGGTGATGGCGATGCGGTCGTCCTCGTCGATCTTGTCGTAGTCGGTCGGATCGGTGAACCACAGGGGTAGCACGCCCTGCTTCTTGAGATTGGTCTCGGCGATGCGGGCGAACGACCGGCAGATGACGGCCTTGGCGTTGCGGAAGCGGGGTTCCATGGCCGCGTGCTCACGCGACGAGCCTTCGCCATAGTTCTCGTCGCCGATGGCCACCCAGCCGACGCCGGCCTCGTGGTAGTGCTTGGCGATGTCGGGGAACGACTTGCGTTCGCCGTCGAGCTGGTCCTTGCCGAAGCCGGCCTCACCGGTGAAGGCATTGATGGCACCGAGGAACAAGTTGCCGCTGATGTTCTCGAGGTGGCCTCGGTATTTGAGCCACGGGCCGGCCGCCGAGATGTGGTCGGTCGTGCACTTGCCCGAGGCCTTCACCAGCACCGGCAGATCGGCGTAGTCCTGGCCGTCCCAGGGCGCAAAGGGTTCGAGCAGCTGCAGGCGGTCGCTGGTCGGCGACACCGCGATGGTGATGTCCGAGGGATCAGTCGGGGGAGCGATGAAGCCGCTCTCGCCGGGAGTGAAGCCGGCCGCCGGCAACTCTTCGCCGACCGGAACTTCGAGCTTGATCGACTGGCCGGCATCGTTGGTCAGGGTGTCGTTGATGGGATCGAAGTCGACGGTACCCGCCAACGCCAGAGCGACGACGGTCTCGGGTGAGGTGACGAAGGCGAGGGTGCTGGCGTAGCCGTCGTTGCGTTTCGGGAAGTTGCGGTTGTACGAGGTCACGATGGTGTTGACGTCGCCCTCGTGCACATCGGGCCGGGCCCACTGTCCGATGCAGGGCCCGCAGGCGTTGGCCAACACGACGGCACCGATGCGTTCGAAGTCGGCCAGCAGTCCGTCGCGCTCGATGGTGGCGCGGACCTGTTCGCTGCCGGGCGTGATCATCAGCTCGGTCTTGCAGGTGAGCCCGGCGGCCGAAGCCTGGCGGGCGATGCTGGCGGCGCGGGTGATGTCCTCGTAGCTCGAATTGGTGCAGCTGCCGACGAGGGCGGCGCTGATCTCGGTGGGCCAGCCGTTGGCTCGGGCTTCTTCGCCGAGCGCGGACACCGGTCGGGCCAAGTCGGGAGTGTGGGGGCCGTTGATCAGCGGGGTCAGCGTCGACAGGTCGATCTCGATGACCTCGTCGAAGAACCGGCCGGGATCGGTGAGCACCTCGTCGTCGGCCCGCAGGTCGTGGGCGACGGCATCGGCGGCGTCGACGACTGCTTCACGGCCGGTGGCCTTCAGGTAGCGGGCCATGGCCTCGTCGTAGGCGAACAGCGAGGTGGTCGCGCCGATCTCGGCGCCCATGTTGCAAATGGTGGCCTTGCCGGTGCAGCTGATGGACGACGCACCGGGGCCGAAGTATTCGACGATGGCCCCCGTACCGCCCTTGACGGTGAGGATCTCGGCGACCTTCAAGATGATGTCCTTGGGCGCCGACCAACCGCTCAGCTCGCCGGTCAGCTTCACGCCGATCAGCTTGGGCCAGCGCACGTTGAACGGGTACCCAGTCATGACGTCGACCGCGTCGGCGCCGCCCACCCCGATCGCCACCATGCCCAGACCACCGGCATTAGGGGTGTGGCTGTCGGTGCCGATCATCATCCCGCCCGGAAAGGCGTACTGCTCGAGCACGACCTGGTGGATGATGCCCGAGCCCGGCTTCCAGAACCCGACACCGAACTTGGCGGCGACGGACTCGAGGTAGTCGTAGACCTCGGAGTTGGTGTCGAGGGCGGCCAGCAGATCGACCTTGCCGTCCTCGCGAGCCTGGATCAGATGATCGCAGTGCACGGTTGTGGGCACCGCCACCTGGGGCAGTCCGGCGGTCATGAACTGCAACAACGCCATCTGGGCGGTGGCGTCCTGCATGGCGACCCGGTCGGGGTCGAGGTCGGCGTAGGAACGGGTGCGCTCGAGTTCCTGGTTCTGCGGGTCGCGCAGATGGTTGATCAGGACCTTCTCGGCAAAGGTGAGCGGGCGGTCGAGTCGTTCACGTCCGAGTGCGGTGCGCTCGGCGAGGCGGCCATAGACCGCGTTGATGAGTTCGATCGGCGTGTTGGCGGCTACGGCCATCGGCCTGCTCCTTGGGTGAGGCGCCGGGCTCCGCAGAACAGGGGAGCGGTGGCGGGCGGACGTTCGCCCCCGCAGTGTGACCGGGGGTGGTGTAGACAAGTATAGGACAAGTTGGCTGATGTAGACAAGTAGCAGACAAGTGCGCCGAACTCGCTACCAACAGATCGCCGATGAGTTGCGCACCCGGCTCGGTTCGGGCGAGTTGCGCGCCGGTCGGCTGCTACCCAGCGAGGCCGAGCTGTCGCACGACTACGCCGCCAGCCGAGTGACCGTGCGGCGGGCTCTCGAGCTGTTGCGCGACGAGGGGCTGGTCGATTCGCGGCAGGGTTTTGGCTGGTTCGTCGCGGCCGATCCGGTGCGCCAGTCGCTGGGTCGGCTGGGCACCATCGAGAGTCAGCTCCTCGCCGATGGCATCGAGTCCGAGCGACGGGTCATCGACTTTCGGTTCGTCACCGCCCCGCCCCGCGCTCGCCAGGTGCTCGGCGCCGAGACGGTGCTGCGGGTGCGACGTTTGAACCTGGCCGACCAGCATCCGTTCGCGCTGGTCACGGTGTGGTGCCCCGAGCGATATGGGGCCGAGCTGTCGCGGGCCGACGTCGAGCGTGCGCCGTTCTACGAACTGATCGGCGTCGAGCTCGGCGGGGCGGTGCAGACCATCGGCGCGGCGGCGGCCTCGGCCCACGACGCCGATCTGCTCGGGGTGCCGATCGGGTCGCCGGTGCTGCGGTGTGAGCGGGTCACCTCGTCGATCGAGGGTCAGGCCGTGCTGGTCAGCGAGCACGTGTTCCCTGCGCATCTCACCGAGTTCGTGGTCGACCTGCCCCATGCCGACGCGTCGATCGCGCCGAGCGGCCTGCGCCTGGTCGAGTAGCGCTGACCGCGGCCGAACAGCGGGCCGAATCAGAAGAAGTGGATCGAGCGAGCCAGGATCGCTGGTGCGACCAGGCCCTGGTTGTTGCCGGCCGAGGTGGTGACGATCACCGCCCGCCGGCCCTTCACCGTGATCAGGGAATCCTGGGCAAACACCACGCCGGCCACCGACGAGTTGGCGAGTCGGATGGCCACCGCCGCGGTTCCGTCGTCGAGGGTCACCGGCTTCTGGCTGACGATGGTGATCTTGGTGACGGTGTTCAGGCGGGACGCCGCCGCGTCCGCATAGCTCCCGAGCGAGATGTCGGCCGGCAGGTTCTCGACCACCACGTTGATGTTGTCGGCGAACCCGGCCGAGGTTGTGCCGACCGACCAGACGACGGCTCCGCTGATCGGCGAGGTCTTCGTTGTCCAACCAGGCCCCATCGTCATCTCATAGACCCCGGCCGGGTCGACGTAGTTCAGACCCGAGCTGACCAGCGGTTTCGTCGTCGTCGGCGTGGTTGGCGCACGCGGTGTTGTTGTCGTGGGTGGCGTGATCGTGGTCGGTGCCGCCGTCGTCGGCAGGTCCGGGTGGGTGACTGAGGCGTTGGTCACTCGGGTAGAACGGTGGCCGAGGATCGTCACGGCGAGTACCCCGATGATCAGCACGACCACCACGCCGGCGCCGATGGCGACGAGCAGAGGCGCCCGGGAAGGGGTTGGTGGCGTCGAGCTGGGCTGGGACGGCTCGGAGGGCTGGGACGGCTGGGACGACGACGCAGGGGGCTCGCTGAGGTGGGTGGTCCAGCCCCGGCCGTCCCACCAGCGCGAGTGCGGGCTTCCTGCCGGATCGGGATACCACCCTGGAGGGATGCCGCTCACGTCGCTCACGTCGCGTCCGCCTCGGCCGATGGCGTAGTCGGCGGGGCGGGGCGGACGTGGTCCGACCAGCCTTTGCCGTCCCACCAGCGGGTGCCGGTGCCGCCCGCGGGGTCGTGATACCAGCCGGCAGTAGGCAGCGTCTCGGGCGATGGAACGGTGGGATCCGACATGAGAGCCGAAGTTTCGCACGCCGATCGCCGGTCGGACTGACACCGGGCCGGTAGGCGCGGCGAGCTAGGTTCCTGCCCGAAGGTGGTCGATCTGTCTCATGCCGTCATTCCCGTCATTCCTGTCGCATCCGTCGTTCCGTCACCCTGAGGTGGTGCTGGTGGCCATCGTGGCCGCGGCCCTCGTCGTCATCGTCGCGGTCGCGATCACCGGCGGCGATCACTTCGACCGCCCTGCCGCGGTCGAGCGGGTCGTCGCCGACAGCAACGGACGCCTGACGGTCGACCAGGCCCGTTGCTATGTCGATCGGGTGCACACCGAGGTGGGCGGTTCCTCGCTCTCGCCGCGGGCCCATCCGACCGACGCCGAGATCAGCCGGATGACGGCGATCCGGGTGGACTGTGTGGGCGTGGCCAACCTCGGGGTGGTGCCGCCGGGCGACACGGCCTCAGCCGGCACCGGGGTGCCGTCGACCGAGTCGGGCAACCTGCCTCGGCGGCCGGGTGACGACGGCGCGCTCGACGCGCTCTATCAGCAATGCCAAGCCGGCTACGGCGCGGCCTGTGACGAGCTCTTCACCAAGGCGCCCGTGGGGTCGGTCTACGAGTCGTTCGCGGTCACCTGCGGCGACCGCAGTCGCGAGCTGTCCTGCGCGGCCGTGTTCGTTTCGCCGGTCGTGACCAATCCATCGACCACGGCAAGCACGACGTCGCCTGGCTGATCCTTGCCCCCGGCCCCCATCCCGAACTCAAAACGCCAGTGGTGGCTCGCCGTCGTCGCCGTCCTGGTCATTGGCGTCGGGCTGCAACTGGCGGCCTGGCAGACCCACCGCGATCAGGTCCGGATCGCGGCGACCGCCAAGGTCGAATGGCGACTCGAACGGGACCGCGCCGCCGAGCTGGCCGCCGTCACCGTCCAACTCGACCAGGTCAGCGGCGAGGCTCGCGCCGCGGCGGAGGCGTTGGCCGCGGTACGGGCGCAACTGGTCGCCGCTGGCTCGTCCGAGGCCGCCGTTGCCGCCGATGTGAGTGCTGCCCAGGCGGCTCTCGGCCAGCTCGGCGACGCCACCAACGCGGCGACGGCCAGCCTCGACGCCAATGGGCTCCGGCTGTTGGGGATGCGACAGTGTGTGGCCGGCGGCCAACAGGCGTTGGACCTGACCGCGACCAACCCGACCGGGGTGGCGGACAAGGTGCTCGACTCGGCCAGGGCCGCCTGCGCCGCGTCGGCGGCGACACCGTGATGGCAAGGCTCGATCGAGCGATGGGGCGGCGCTGGGCGGCCGGGTCGGTAGTGGGGCTCGTCCTGTTGAGCGCCGGACTGATCGAGCTGCCGGTGGCGCAGGCGAACCTGGCCCGGGCTCGTCGCGATCAGGCCGTCGCCGCCGCCGATCTCGGCGCGACGACGTCGCAGCTCGACCAGGTCCGGGCCGACCTCGCCTATGCCACCGATCAACGCGATGGCAACCAGGGTGCCGCCGATCGGGCCACGTCGGCCGCATCAGTGCTGGCCGACATCCGGGCCAAGATGGTGACCGCCCAGACCGCCCTCGACGGCATCAACGCCGACAGCAGTAAGCGGGCCGGTCAGGTCGGCGCGCTGGCCGCGTGCCTTGGCGTCCTCGACAGTGTGCGCGACCAGCTAGCCCACGGTCATGCCTCGCAGGCGGCCTTCGTGCTGGCCAACGGCACCGATGCCTGCCGATTCGCCGAGGCCGTCGTCGGCGATACCGCGGCCGCCTATCCCTTCGATTTCGCCGATCCGTACGTCATGACGACGGCCACGGGCTACCTGGCGTTTGCCACCAACGGCCCGGCCGGCGTGCTGCAGATGCTGACCTCTCGGGACGCCGCGACGTGGCATGTCGCCGGCTCGCCGCTGGTTGGGTTGCCGGGCTGGGCCGAACCGGACACTACGTGGGCCCCGGCCGTCAGCCACACCCCCGCCGGGTACATCCTCTACTACAGCGTGCGCGACCGCAGCTCGCATCAGCAGTGCATCAGCACCGCGGTCGCGACCGCACCCGAAGGCCCCTACACCGACGTGTCTGCCTTCCCCTTCATCTGTCAGGGGGATCACGGCGGATCGATCGACGCCAGTCCCTTCACCGGCACGGATGGCAACTTGTACCTGACGTGGAAGAGCGAGGACGACGAAAACAACGGGCAGAGCCAGATCTGGACCCAGCAGCTCGGCCTCGATGGCCAGAGCCTCGTGGGTACACCGGTGTCGATCCTGGCTGCTGACCAGTCGTGGGAAGGCCACACCATCGAAGGCCCGTCGATGGTGTCGGTCGACGGCCGCTATCTCCTGCTCTATTCGGGCAACCGGTGGGGCTCGGGCAGCTACGCCGTCGGCTACGCGCTGTGTGCCGGGCCCTTGGGTCCCTGTGCCAAGCCGCCCCACAGCCTGATCCTGGCCACGAACGACCTGTTCGCCGGCCCCGGCGGCGCCGAGTTCTATCGATCCGACTCGGGCCAGCTGCGCGTGGCGTTCCACGCCTTCGCCCCTGACGGTGTCGGCTTCCCGAGTCCGCGCCGCATGTACACCCGGGCCGTCGTCGTCGGCGCTGGCGGCGAGGTCGTCCTCGGCCAGTGACTGGCCGATCGGTCGCCCACCGGCCACACTGCGCGAAGCGAAATGTGCGCCGGGGGGCGTGCCCAGACCGTCCGGAGGCTCACATGCTCGACGTTCGCCCAGTCAGCCCGACCATCGGTGCCGAGGTGCACGGCATCGATCTGGCCGTCGCCCTCGACGACTCGACCAAGGACGAGATCGAGAAGGCCTGGCTCGACCACAAGGTGTTGTTCTTCCGCGATCAGGACATCACGACCGAGCAGCACATCGCCTTCTGTCGTCGGTTCGGTGATCTCGAGGTGCACCCGTTCGTGCCCCAGAAGCCGGGCTACCAAGAGGTCTTCCTGCTCACCCACGACGAGCAGCATCGGGGCACCGAGAACTTCTGGCACAGCGATGTCACCTGGCGACTCGAGCCGTCGCTCGGGTCGATGCTGCGAGCCGTCGAGCTGCCCGATGTCGGCGGCGACACGCTGTTCGCCGACATGGAGGCGGCCTACGACGCGCTCGACGCCGAGCTGCAAGCTCGACTGCTGACCATGACGGCGGTGCACGACTTCACCCGGGTCTTCGCCCACGACAAGCATGCCGACGAGATCGCCGAGCTGCGAATGCAGTTTCCGCCCGCCGAGCACCCCGTCGTGCGCACCCACCCGGTGACCGGTCGCCGGTCGCTCTACGTCAACGTGGCCTTCACCTCGCACATCGTCGGGCTCGAACCGACCGAGAGCAAGGCCCTGCTGCGGCGGCTCTACCGCCAGGCGTCGGTACCCGAGTTCCAGTGCCG
>JAYUBX010000039.1:0-2160 GCA_043740665.1 Candidatus Neomicrothrix sp. | reverse complement strand
GTTACCGTGGAAGACCGCCAGATCGTCGCCGTCGAACACCGGTCGGTGGACGTCCTCCGCTGGGCCGCTCTGGACGCCGATGCGACCGGCCTGGACGAGGCTGCTCTGACCGCCGCCATTGCCGACTGTGTCCGCGCGGCATTGGCGGACGCCGAGACGAACCCGGTCTTCGCGCGCCTGACCGCGGGGGTTGTCGGCGCTGAGGAGGCCCATCGTCGGAGGGTAGGGGGTGGTGTGATCGGGGTCAGTGGGCGAAGTGGATCTTGGGCAGAATCTGGCCGAGCCACTTCGGGAGCCACCAGTTGCGCTCGCCGAGCAGCCCCATGACCGACGGGACCAGCATCATCCGCACGACGGTGGCGTCGAGCAGCACGGCCACCGCCAGGGTGACGCCGAGCTCGGTCGGGGGAATCGGACCGGTGACGCCGAAGGCGATGAACACCACGATCATGATGAGCGCGGCGTTGGTGATGGGTCGGCCGGTACGGGCGATGCCCTCACGGATGGCCAGCTTGGTGTCGCCGGTGGCCTCGTATCGCTCGCGGATCGCGGCCAGTAGGAACAGCTGGTAGTCCATCGAGAGGCCGAACAGCAGAGCGAAGAAGAACAGCGGCGCCCAGGCATCGACGAAGCCCTGCGGGTGGATGCCGAGGATCCCGGCGCCGAAGCCATGCTGGAAGACCAGGCTGGCGAACCCGAACGCGGCCCCGACGCTGACGAGGTTCAGCGCGATCGACGACAGGGCGATGGCCAGGCTGCGAAACACCACCAGGAGCAGCAGGAAGGCCACGGCCATGATGATGGCGATGGCCAGCGGCGCCTTGCCGGTGAGTGCGGCGGTCAGGTCGTGGTTCTGGGCGGCGGGGCCGCCGACCAACGCTTCGGGCACCTGGGCGCCGATGGTTGAGCGGAGCCGGCCGACCATGTCCGACGTCGCCGACGCGTCGACCGCCGTCGCACCGATGACCCGGACGACCGTGCGACCGCTGGCCGCAGGTTGGGCGACGATCTGGGCGTCGACGACGTTGGGGGCGGCCTTCGCCAGATCGACGACCTGCTGCGCCTGCTCGGCCGGAACGGTGACATACAGCGGCGCGGCGGCGCCGGGCCCGAATGACTCGACGACCATGTCGTAGCCATCCCGGCTCGAGCGACCCTGATCGACCACACGGGCCCCGGGCATACCAAGGTGCATGGTCAGGGCCGGAGCGGCGAGCAAGAGGAGCAGGGCCAGGCCGGCGACCAGGGTCCGGCCGGGGTGACGCAGGGCGAGCCCGGTCCAGCGGGCCCAGCGGCCCTCCGCGGCGCGATCGGGATCGTCGTGGCCCTTGGTCACCAGCACCCGGTCCCCGAGGGCGACCAGCACGGCGGGCAGCAGCGTCAAGGCGGCCAGGGCCACGGCAATGACGGCGAGGATCATGCCCAGCGCCATCGAGCGGAACACCATGACCGGCACGACGAACACCGCCGCGAGCGACGCCACGACAGTGAAGGCCGACAGGAACACCGCCTTGCCCGCAGTCGAGAGCGTGTTGGCGATGGCGTCATACGCGTCGTAGCCGTCCTCGCGTTCCTCCCGGTAGCGCGAGACGATGAACAGGCTGTAGTCGATGCCGACGGCCAGGCCGATCATCATCGAGAAGTTCATCGACCACACCGACAACGGCGTGGTGTTACCCCACAGGTGCAGGGCAGCGAAGCCGACGGCGATGCCGGCCAGGGCCAACAGCAGCGGGATGCCCGCCGCGATGGCCGAGCCGAACGCCACCAGCAGCAGGATCATGGTCGGGATGGCCGACAGCAGTTCGGCCTTGTGCAGGGCCTCCTCATTGCTCTTGTTGAAGTCGTGCCACACCGCCCACTCACCGGTCACCTTGGCCGTGGCGCCGTCGGGCAACGGCTGTTGCGCGACATGGTCGATCACCTGGCCGGCCGAGATGGGCAGGTCCGAATCCTGCGTCGCCGCGAGGCGGACCGGGATGAGCGCGGTCTTCCCGTCGGGTGAGACGAGCCCGGCGGCGGGCGGCTGGGCCAGTGGGTCGACGACGTCAGCCGTCCCGGGAGCGCCGTGGAGGGAGGCCACGAGCTGCTGGAGGCTTGCCGGGTCCTGGGCGATCGGGTTGGCTTGGCGGTAGACGACGACGGCTGCCTCGGCCCCGA
>JAYUBX010000038.1:0-1953 GCA_043740665.1 Candidatus Neomicrothrix sp. | reverse complement strand
CCTGGAGCTGGCGGCGACCCGAATGCTCCGGCCGCGAAGAACAGGCTGTTGTCCTCGTCGCCTGACATGCGGGCAGACGAGCACCGCGACACCGCCACTCGATGACCCGACACGCCCTCGCTCAGCAGCGGGCCCGCACCCGACAGTCGAGGGCCGGACGATCGGTGCCGGCGACTGACCGCTCGACCGTCTCGGCCCGCTCGACGGTGGCCTCGATCCCGGCGGCGGCCAGGTCGGCGAGCACGTCGTCAGCGGTGTAGAGCACGGCCGGGTCCTAGGGACCGCCAATCCCGCCGTTCAGGTTCGCGCTGTCGTGAGCCACGACGAGCAGCGTGGCGCCCGCGGCGAGGGCCCGGCCGGTGGCATCCCAGCCCTGCTCGGCCAGCCAGACAGCGTTGCGGCCCTCACCGCAGGCGAGACCCTCGGTCTCAGCCACCAGGAAGACGTTGGGGTCGGCCTTCCAGACGTACTCGGCGGTGGCATAGCGGTCGTTCCAGTGGCTGGCATCCATCCGGGTCTCCTCGGTGTCGGTGCGCTCAGCCGGCGGGCTGGACGGATGGTTCGGCGAACTCGCGGAATGCGGCGAACGCCCGGGGTGCCCACACGCTGGCTGGGCCGCCGTTCATCAACAAGGCGACGCCCAGGGCTTCAGCGACTTCGGCCTCGGTCGCACCAGCGGCCGCGGCGGCTCGGGCGTGGTAGGCAACGCAGCCGTCACAATGCTCGGCCACGCCGACGACGAGGGCCATGAGTTCCTTGATACGGGTCGGGAGGGCGCCGTCGGCCATGGCGGAGCGGTGAAGTTCACCGAAGCCGGCCCAGGTGTCGGGGATGGCCTTGCGTAGGTCGCGGGTGGGTTGGCGGAGCTCTTCGGCGACGTCATGGAAGTGTCCCATGAGTTCTCCTCTGGTCGAGTCGTGGTCAGGCGGCGGTGAGGCCGAGTTCGGCTTCGATGGCCGCGTAGGGCTTGGCCCCGACGCTGACGGCCACGGGTTGGCCATCGCGGAACAGCGCGATGGTCGGGATGCCCTGGATGCGGTAGCGACCGGCGACTTCTGGGTTGGCGTCGACGTCGACCTTGACGACCTTGACCGCGGAGCCGTGGGCGGCGGCGAGCTTCTCGAGTTCGGGGGTGACCATGCGGCAGGGGCCGCACCAGGCGGCCCAGAAGTCGACGACGACGGGGACGTCGGACTGGAGCACTTCGGTGGCGAAGGTGGCGGCATCATCAGCGGCGGTGAAGCTGGACATTGGGGGTTCCTCTCGGGGTGTGGTGCGGTTCAGACGAGTCAACATATACCCCATGGGGTATATTCCCGGGTCAGGTGTCGATCGCGTGGCGGTGGTTGGTATGGAGATGGAACGGCACATACAGCGGGCAGAAGCCAACTGCGGCGGTGCCGAGCATCACGATGGCCAGCACCTGCCCGTCAGCCGGTGAAGATCATGAGGCGGGGATGGCCAGGCCGGCCCGGATGGCGACGTAGGCGGCGAGCACGACGAGCAGTCCGACGAACCACCGGACGAGGGTGACGGTGGGCAGGCGGTCGGCGATGGACTTGCCGACTGACACGCCCAGCAGGCCGGCGATGGTGAACGGGGCGGCGACCGCCCAGTCGATGCCGGTGGTGTGAATGCGGGTGGCGAGGGCGACCGCGGAGTTGATGGCGATGACCAGCAAGGAGGTGCCGACCGCTTCGGCCATGTCGAAGCCGAGGGCCAGAACGAGGGCGGGGACGACGACGAACCCGCCGCCGACGCCGAAGAACCCGGTGATGAACCCGACGACCGTGCCGGCTCCCAGCACCTTGGCCACCACGAGCGGGGTGACGCGGGTGCGGGTGGCGACGTGGTTCTCGTCGTAACTGGCCGGTTCGGGGTAGAGGTCGAAGTCCTCGTCGCCGGCACCCGGTTCATCCTGGTTGGCCCACATCCGCCACGCCGCGATCAACA
>JAYUBX010000037.1:0-3278 GCA_043740665.1 Candidatus Neomicrothrix sp. | reverse complement strand
CAGTGAACCCGCTGCTCGATGGACTGATGATGCTCGCATCCTGCGAGGCCGCCCACGTGGCGAGGTCGGCAATGGTGACTGTTCCGGGTTGACTCGCGGCCACGTGTTGCACCAGATCATTGAAGCGAGCGATTCGGTCGACCTGCGCACCGGGTCCAGCGCTGAAGGCAGGCAGGTTGACCCACAGCACCTTCGTGCCCTGTGCCGTCAGGGTCGCCACCGCGTTGGTCATCAGTTGCGAGAGCTGATCGTCGTAGGGCGAGGTGCCGGGTCGGACCCAACTGCCGTTGGCCTGTTGGTGATCGGACAGCTCGCTGATGCCGGTGACCACCACGGCGACATCGGACGCACCGTTGGCGATCGCCGTGGCCCACTGGGCGTTGACCGTGCTGCATTCGGGTGGGATCTGGCCCTCGTAGAACACGAGCCGTCGGTTGGCGTCGTGGTCGAGGCCGCACGTGGTCGAGGTGACACCAGGGATCACCGTAAAGGCGTCGTTCTCGGCCGACAACGTGCGGGCACTGGTCTCGAGGGTCGCCGCCAGGGCGTCGCCGTAGAAGGCCACGGTCGGCACCGGTTCGGTCGGGACGGGTCCGGCCCCTGCCGCCGCCACCACGCCGCCGGTCACCTTGGTCGCGCTGAGGGAGGCGGCGACCAGTAGGACCACGACGGAGGCAGTCGCGATCGCGCCCATCCAGGCCATCGTGCGTCCCGGTTCGGCCGCCTGGTGGTGACGTTGCTGCAAACGCTCCGACGCCCACTGCAGGGCCACCGCCGCAACGACCGCGACGGCGAGACGTACGGCGAGCAACGGGTAGGTCGACAGGCCGGTCCGCCCGGGATCGATCCAGACGAACACCGGCCAGTGCACCAGGTACAGCGCGATGGCGGCGCGGCCCAGGCCACGCAACACCGGTCGGCTCAGGGTCCACGACACGGGGCCCTCCGGCAGGATGGCAGCGACAACGACCAGGCTCGACAGCAGCGCCATCAGGGCGAGTCCGCCATGGACCACGATGTCGCCGGTCGAGCTCAGCAAGAACCAGGCTCCGACCAGGCCCACGCCGGCCAGTACCCCGATGACGTTGATCGCTTCCCGCGCGGGGCCGGGTACGGCCAGGCGGATGGTGACCCACGGGTCATAGATGACGACGGCGAGCAGGCAGCCGGCCAAGAGTTCGGCGGCCCGGGTGTCGGTGCCGTAGAGCACTCGGGCGGGCGAATCGGCCAGCAGCAGGCACAGACCGACCGATACGACGATGAGGCCGGCGAGCGCCCAGGCGAGACGAGTGCGGCTCCAGCGCAGCAGACCCAGGATCGCGACCAGGAGCAGGGGAACGACGACGAGCAGCTGCCCGACGACCGATAGCGCCCAGAACTGACGCATGGGCGACGCCAGCCCGAGCGCCGGGCCGAACGGCTGGTGGTCGAGGATGAAGCGCCAGTTGGCGATCGACAGCAGCGACGTGATGCCGTCGCCGCCCAGGGCATGACGCTGCGACCCGACGGCGGCGACCAGACCGAACACTCCAGCGAGGGCCAGCACGACCAACGCGGGGCCCAGTGCTCGGCACACCCGACGGGCCCAGAAGCCAATCAGGTCGACGGGGCCACCTTCGCCTCGTTCGGCCAGCAGTCCGGCGACGGCGATGAATCCGGTCAAGGTGAACAGGGTTGACATGCCCAGCCCGCCGCCACGCAACCACGTGAGTCGGGCGTCGTACAGGACGACTGCGGCGATGGCCAAGCCGCGCAGGCCGTCGAGAGCAGGGAAGATCGGCAGCGCGGTGGCCGACGTCCGCTTGGTCGGTTCCGCGGGATCTTCGGGAAACACGAAAGCCGGCTCGTTCGGGGCTTCGGGTTCGGGCGCCAGTTCGGGTTCGGGTTCGGGCGCCGGTTCGGGCCGGACGGGCAGGGCTGTCGGCGCGTCAGGGAACAGTTCGGCGGCTTGCGCTTCGACGGCGGGCAGGTCGACCTCGCCGCGCCCGAAGCGCGAGGTCACCGTGCGGTCCGGGGGGGAACAGGGTGTCCGACGGCTCCGACACCGGATCGTTCCCGGAATGGGGGTCGCGGCCGCTCATCGCCTCCCCTGCCTGTCGCCCATCACCCGTTGCTCCCTGCCGTCACCCCTGGTCGAGGTGCCGTCGAGAGTGTAGTGAAGGGCTCTTGAGGCCAGGAATATCCCACCGAAGACGAGCCAGGTGACGAGGTGAGGATGGTCGTGGCTCCCGGTTCGGTGTGGGCGGATCGGTCCCTTACGGTGTCGGTCACCGAGGCCGTGGGACCAGGCCGCGATCGACACCAAAGGGGATCCCCATGTACCGCTGGAGCGACGAGCAGTTGATGGTGCGAGATGCCGTTCGGCAATTCGTGCAGGCCGAGATCAAGCCCAAGCTCGAGGACCTCGAGCACGGGGACCTGCCCCCTTACGAGATCCTGCGCAAGTTGTTGGCCACCTTCGGCATGGACCAGATGGCCCGTGACCGTTTCAAGCATCAGATCGAGTTCGAGAAACTCATGGCCGAGGCGATCGCCAAGGGCGAGACTCCGCCCGAGCGGGCCAAGCGCGAAGGCGGCGGTGACGCATCCCTCACCCTGATCCCCATCATCGAGCTGTGCCGCTATTGCCCCGGGATGGTGACAGCCATGGGCGTCAGCATGGGGCTGACCTCGGCGGCCATCAACAGCCGCGGCACCATCGCCCAGAAGGAGCGTTGGGTTCCCGAGCTGCTGACGATGGAGAAGGTGGGCGCCTGGGCCATCACCGAGCCCAACTCGGGTTCGGACGCCTTCGGTTCGATGCTGTCGACCGCCAAACGAGACGGCGACGAGTACCTGCTCAATGGGTCGAAGACGTTCATCACGAACGGTCCCTACGCCGACACGATCGTCTTCATCTGCAAACTCGACGAAGGCAACCCACCGGCCGAGCGCAAGATCCTCAGTTTCGTGCTCGATTCAGGAATGCCTGGGCTCGAGCAGTCGAAGCCGTTGCGCAAGATGGGTATGCACTCGTCGCCGACCGGCGAGCTGTTCCTGACCGACGTGCGAGTGGGCCGGGATCGTCTGATCGGCGAGACCGAGGACGTGAAGTCTGGCGGTCGCGAGGGAGCCAAGGACACGTTCCAGATGGAGCGATCCGGAGTGGCCGCCATGGCCCTCGGCATCATCGAGCAGTGCCTCGAGCTCAGTGTCGAGTACTCGAAGAACCGGGTGCAGTTCGGCCATCCAATCGGCGACTTCCAACTGATCCAGCTGAAGCTGGCCAAGATGGAGGT
>JAYUBX010000036.1:0-2296 GCA_043740665.1 Candidatus Neomicrothrix sp. | reverse complement strand
CCGTGTGACGGCACCCCACCTGTCGTGCTCCGCGCGGGTTTGTGGCAATCGACCGGTCCACCCCCGACCTCAGACCCATGCTGTACGACTAGCTGGATTGACGCCGGCCAAGCATTGGTGAGTTGGTCCACGAGCACGGACACGATCAACGGTCCGCCGAAGCCGTATCGGCACGGCGAGGTTTGGATCCCGTGAACGATCAGTCGAGAGCGTTGATCGAGCTGGTCGGCGGGTCGAGCCAGTCGAGCCACTGGCCGTGAGGTTGCATCCACGCCAGCGCCCGGTGTTCGGTGCGGCCGTGATCCCACAGCCCGAGGCCGAGCAGGGTCGGCGATCGGTGATCGAGGCTGACGGTGCCGCGTGCCGCAGGTGGCACCCAGGGGGCTCCGTTCTCGGGGTACTCGGCGGTGACATACGCGATCGACCGCGTGGCCCCGAGCTCGTCGAGCAAGTGGTGGAGCTCGGCCCGCTCGTCGTCGGAGAAGTAGGCCAGCACCCAGGTCGAATCGAGGCAGGCCACGGCCCCGTCGGGCACGGCCAGGATCGCGTCGGCCACCAGGTCGACCGCGTTGCCCCGCCGGATCTCGGGTGGGTCCAGCCGGGCCAGGGCGACCGCGGCGCGGAACCGTTCGAGGCGGTGGGGGACGTCGGGCCAGACGCAGGCCTCGAGCCAGCGGATGGCCTCGGCATCGGTGACGTCGATCGGGCTGAGATCGATGCCGAGTCGTGACGCGATTCGGGGGGGTATGGCGGGGATGGCCGGTTGGAGGTCGCCGCGTAGCTCACACGTGAGGCGGACCGGCGAGTCGACCGGGCCCGACTCGAATCGGTGGGCCGGCCGGGTGTAACTGAGGTGGAACTGGTCGAAGAACAGGTTCAACCCGGCACTGCACCCGACCTCGATCAGGGCCAACGGTCGGGCGAACCGGCGGCTCACCACTTCGAACGCCGGAAGCAGGGCGGCCGAGCGTCCGACCTCGTTGGTCTGGATCGATCGTGTCTCGAGTCGCGTGGCCAGCTCGGGTCGGTGGTCGACGACCGTCTGGCGAAACAGTGGCCACGGATCGGGGTCGAGTGGGTCGCCGCCCGCGGCGATCTCGGCGTAGCGCTGGGCCAGCAGGAGATCGGGGTCGACCAGGGTGAGGTCGCGGACGCAGTCGAGGAAGAGCACCGCCGCGAACGACGAGCGATTGTGCTGGGTGACGAACCCGGGGATCCAGGGTTCGGCCGCGATGCACCGGGCGAGGTGCTGGTAGAGCGGGGCGTAGCCGGCGAACTCGATATCGGCGAGCCACGTGAAGATGCCGGCCAGCTTGGCGGCATCGTCGGCCACCGCGGGGTCGAGCGGGATCTCGGCCGGATCGGTCACGGTCGGGACGCTACCGGGCGGCGGCCGATCGAGCTGACGGATCGTCAGATCCGGTGGGGTACCGCGGATACGCTGAGGCCATGACCGACGGCGAAGGCAAGCGCGGCGACCTCGTGTGGGGCACCACCCCCCGGCTGGTGCGGCAGGCGGCGATGGTCCACGGCGAGCGGCCGGCGATTGTCGACGGCGGTCTGACCCTGAGTTACGGCGACCTGGCCGTCGCTGTGCACCAGGCGGCGCGGGCGTTCATGGCGGCCGGCATCGAGTCGGGTGACCGGGCCGCCATCTGGGCTCCCAACATCTCCGAGTGGATCGTCGCTGCCCTCGGCCTGCACAGCGCGGGTGGCGTGCTGGTGCCACTGAACACCCGGTTCAAGGGCACCGAGGCGGGCTATGTGCTCGAGCGCAGCGGCGCCAAGATCCTGCTCACCGTGACCGACTTCCTCGACACCGACTACGTGGCCCTGCTGCGCGACACCAACGGGGTGGCCGCCGACGGCCGGCCGGTCGACCGGTTGCCCACGCTCGAACGGGTCATCGTGTTGCGGGGTGCCGTGGTCGACGGCACCGAATCGTGGTCTGATTTTCTGCTGCGGGGCGACGCCACCGACTCGGCCCTGGCCGACGCCCGGGCGTTGGCCGTCACGCCGACTGACCTGTCCGACATCCTGTTCACCTCGGGCACGACCGGCAAGCCCAAGGGCGTGATGACGGCGCACGGCCAGAACCTGCGGGCCTTCAGCGACTGGGCCGATGTCGTGGGGTTGCGCGCCTCGGACCGCTACCTCGTGATCAACCCGTTCTTCCATGCCTTCGGGTACAAGGCGGGCATCCTGGCGTCGCTCATGTCGGGTGCCGCGCTGTATCCCCAACTGGTCTTCGACGTGCCTCAGGTGATGCGGCGCATCGAGGCCGAGCGCATCACCA
>JAYUBX010000035.1:0-2858 GCA_043740665.1 Candidatus Neomicrothrix sp. | reverse complement strand
TGGGTCGCTGCCCGCGAAACCATCGGATCGCTCCTGGCAGCCGCCGGCATCCACATACCCGCGCCCGGCTAGCTGTCGATCCCGAGCGCGTCCCGGCAGTACATGACGCCTCGGCGGCGAGGTCGAGCTGGGGAGAACTGTACGAAGTACGCCGACTCCGACGAGCACCGCTTCTCCAGCTCCGCTCGAAGCGCGACGATGTAGGACCATGGCGGCACTGAGAGCGGCGACCATCAGAGAATCACGGCGGGTCCTCGAACTTTGCGGGAGACGGCGACGCTACGGTCCCCTGCTCCTGGCGGCCTTGGTCCTGACCGGTGTCGCAGCGTGTTCGAGCCCGAGCTACAAGGCGACCGGCGTCGGTCTGAGCTGTCGTGGGGGCCACTTCCGGGGAATCGGCGCCGACTACAACGGTGGCGAACCGGGCCAGCCCACCCCTGAGAGCGCCATTGCGTTGTTCCTCACAGCCCAGCACGACTCGTTGCCCACCGATGGCTACGTCGCCGATCCGAACTTTACCGAGGCCATTCCCTCGGACTCATCGCCCACACTGACGCAAGTACCCAAAGTCGTCTACGTGCACCGATCGGGCGATCGAGTCGATGTACAGGTCTTCGTCACTCCCGCGAATCCAGGCTGGCTCGTGGAGAGAGTGTCCGCCTGCGCTTAGCCAGGTGGCGGCGTGTAGTCCAGCGAGGTGGAACGGAGGCGGCGTCCGCGTGCCGAACGCGCACGCCTCAGGCGACCGAACACGTCCCGGCAATAGCGCGCTCCTCGGTGGTGCGGTCGGGCTGGGGAGAACCGTGCGAAGGACGCCGTCGTCGAGCGCTCACGAAACCGCACACCCCCCATCAATGAAATGGGCCGGGTGGTCGCTTCCTCCCTTGAGGTTCATCGTCTTGCCGTTGGCTTCGAATTCGGCGTCGGTTCCGGTCGAGCTCCAGTTGTGGAGGATCGTTAGCGTTCCAGGGACGCCGTCGGGGTTCCATCCCCTCGGCGCACCTCCCCTGAAGGAGTAGTGATACGAGCCTGAGGCGAGTTGGACGGACCACGTGTTGGGGCAGCCCTCGTGATTCGTGAGTGTGACCTCATGGTGCGTGCCCGGCCGATAGGGATTGTACGGATCGACCACGTGTACCCACAACGCGGCGGCAGCGATGACGAGCAGGGTGCCCGCGATCAGGCCAAGGAGCGGCACTCGCCGCCGGTTCGGCCGTGTCTCGATCGAGCTTGGCTCGACACCCCCAGCCATCGCCTCACCCGCGTCCATGCGATGAATAATGGCAGACAGAGCCTTTCGCTGAAGGCGATGACATCGTGCCGATACACGCCGCCTCGGCGCGGGGCGGGTGCCCCAGAAGATGCGCCCCGAATCCCATCCAACGAGCGTCCCCGAACGCCTAATACACGTGTGATCCATCTGGTATTCCAATGTATCTCAGCCTGATCGCATCCTGCTTCTGTTGATCCAGCCGGCAGTCTGCGATGAAGGCCGACTCGTCAGATCCTGCCGTGGCGCCGAAGGGCGTCGTTCGCATTGTCCGCACAGCTGCCCGCAACGTTGACATCACGCATCGAGCAGGAACCGGAGCGATCTGGTGATCTCGAAGAGCGAGTCGAGGGGTGCATCTCCGAGCCGGGCTATCAAGCGTTCGTCGGAGATGGACTTGATGTCCTCGCACTTCGCGTAGGTAATGTCGTCGAGCCCCGACGACACCGGGTCGAGCTCGACGTGGGACGTCAACCCTCGCCGGGTCGTCGTACACGGCACGACGATCACGATCCCTGCCCGGCTCTCGTTGAGCGGATCGGCCGAGACAATCACGGCCGGGCGACGACCCGCCTGCTCATGCCCCACGGGGACGCCGAAGTCGACGAGCCAGATCTCACCGCGGCGAGGCCGGGTCATCGCGAATGGTCGGCGGTGGCACCCGATTCGATCCTGCGCTCACCTTCGAGCTCGGCCCATCGGACCGGGTCGGCGCGAAGCTCGTCATAACCAGCCGCGAACCGGTCGAAGAAGAGGCGGCGCTCAAGGGCGTCGGCCGCCTCGTCGAGCAACTGCGTCATGGGCCGGCCGGTCGCATCCGCCAGCCGGGAGAACCTGTCCCGTGTCGCCTCACTCACTCGAATCGTCGTGCTCATGCATGCAGTCTACACAAACGTAGCCTGATTCGTCTACGTGCGAAGCTGTTTCGACCGTGCTGTCCTCAAGGCCACTGCACACCGGGATCGCGTGCAACCATTTTGCAACCAAACAGGGGTGCAAACGCCGGGATTGGACGGGACGAGGCGGCACGACCTTTTCGAGAACATACTGGTCAGAGGCACTATTTGGTACGACGCAGTACGAGGCGGGACCGCCTTCCTGGGAATCAGGTTCCTGTGCCCGAAAGGGTGTGGGGGTTCAAGTCCCCCCTCGCGCACCACGGGTTCCCAGCACGTCGTGGCCGACGCTGGTTGAGCCGCTGGGCGGAAAGTTTGAGCTCGGCAGGCATTTTGCAACCCGCCGCGTTTTGCCCTGCTGGCCATCACCAACGGCGAGCGAGGATGGCGGAACATGACGAGGCGATGGATGGCAGGCGTGATGTCGGTCGGGATGTTGGCGACCCTGGGACTCGTCGGGACGGCGGGCCCCACAGGGGCAGCGGTGGTGCGCACGTGCTCGGCCACGTCTACACCCAGCCCCTTACCGGTTGGGCAGTCGGTCCACGAAGTGGTCACGGGCTTCGACCCCAACGAGTCGATCACCGAGAGCGTGTCGCGAAACGGGGCACCGGCCACCGATTCGACGGTGCTGGCCAACGCGGCGGGTGTCTATGACTTCAACTCCGGCGCTGCCCCGCACAAGCGGCCGG
>JAYUBX010000034.1:0-4854 GCA_043740665.1 Candidatus Neomicrothrix sp. | reverse complement strand
CATGGCCACGTCGGCCCGCCGGGCCAGGGTCTCGCTGTCGACGGCATGATCGGGATAGATGGCGATCCCGACGCTCGCGTTCACCTGCAGGCTGATGCCAGCAACGTCCGGTTGGGCAGGCCTGTCAGTCCGTCGTGGAGGGCCTGACGGCGCAAGACCTCGGCCGCGACGGTTCGCTCTGTGACGTCCTGCAACGCCACGCCGATGGTTCCGCCCGGCAATGGAAACACGTTGGCCGAGAAGATCGGGATGGTCGCGTCGTTCGGGTGCAACCGCAGATCGTCGAAGACGAAGCCATCGCCGGAACGGGCGACCGCCATGAGCGAGGTCCAGATGAGATCGCGATCTGGCACGCGATCGATCGGCACCAGTTCGTCGAAGGTCAGGCCGATGGCATCGTCGGCCCGTCGATCGAGCAGGTTGGCTCCGGCCGGGTTGACCGCCAGCAGCGTGAGGGTGGCTGCGTCGCCGAGGTCGGTCGCGCCGAACACGAAGAGGGCCACGTCCAGCCGTTCGACCAGGTTGAGATACTGATCCATCTGTTGTTCGACGATCTTGCGGTCGGTCACGTCGACCATCACCCCGCGAACCCGTCGGGTCTGACCCCCCGCGCCGAGTTCGATGCGCACCCGGTCGTGCAGGTACACGACCCGGCCGTCGGCGGCGACGAATCGGTACTCGATCTCGAGGTTGTCGCCGGCCTTGACCGCAGTGCGATAGCGGGTCGAGACCCAGTCGAGGTCGTCAGGATGCACGTGCTCGGCCCAGAAGCCCGGGCGGCTCCAGGCGACGGCCGGGTAGCCGAGCAACTCCTCGGCCCGCCGATTGACGTAGAGCGTGGTGGGCGCGTGGGTCAGCTGCTCCCAAACCACGGCGTCGATGCCTCCCATCAGGTCGACGTAGCGCCGGCGGATGTCTCGCTCGATCTCGGAGATGCCACCGACGACGGTTATCAGGAAAGCCGAGCTGATGAGATAGACGATCAGTCCCTCGCGTCCGCCGGTCGGATCCCAGCGCACGACCAGCGCGGCAAAGCCCAGTGGGCCGACGGCGGTGGCCTGGCCGGCGATGCAGCGACCGAAGGCCGCGGCCGACGTGGCGTTGACTGCGAGAGCGACGAACAAGATCGGCGCGATGGCTTCGGGCGCCACGGCGAGGAACCCGACGGCCAGGATTTGATCGCTGAAGGCCAGTGCGGGGCTGAGCTCACCGCGGCGGCGCATCGCCAGCAGTCCGGCGTAGCGGGCCGCAGTGTCATCCGCCAGAGCCCGAGTTGTCGCTCGCGCCACTCCAGCAGCGTGCTGTCGCCCGCGCCAGATGGAAGCCCACCCCCGTCGAATTGGATTGCTCCGCCGCTCATACGCAGTCGATTCCTCTCGGCGCGTGATCCTATGGAAGCCTGCCCGGATGTTCCTGTCCATGATCCATGCGAATCATGCTGGTTTGGTCGGCCCGCTCGGCGGGTCGGCCAGCCGGGATCGTCCATCCGTCGGTTTTGTCCACCAGAGGTGATCCGTGACCATCCATGACCGCCCCTTCGGCCGCCATTTCGAGGACTTCGAGGTCGGTGACGTCTATAAGCACTGGCCCGGCAAGACCATCACTGAGGCCGATGATCATCTCTTTTGCATGATCACCATGAACCACCACCCGACCCACACCAACAACTGGTTCGCCGAGCACGAGACGCCCATGGGCAGGCCCCTGGTTGTCGGCAACCTGGTGTATTCGCTGGTGTTGGGCATGAGCGTGCCGGACGTGAGCGGGGCGGCCATCGCCAACCTCGAGGTCGAGACCCTTCTGCACCGCAAGCCCACTTTTCACGGTGACACCATCTACGCCGAGACCCGGGTGCTGGCCAAGAAGGCGTCGTCGTCGAAGCCCGACCGGGGCATCGTCACGGTCGAGTCCAAGGGCATCAATCAGCGTGGCGAAGAGGTCTGCTACTTCCGGCGCAAGGTCATGGTCTGGAAGCGCGAGTTCGCGCCGCCCCGCGGCCGCCCGTACGACGAGTCGATCTGGGCCGACCCCGAGGGCTGAGGACCCGGCGAGTGCTCGACCTGGCCGCGGGAACGGGCAAGTTCACGCGGTTGCTCGAGCCGACCGGGGCCGAGTTGGTCGCCGTCGAACCGGTCGCCGCCATGCGGGCCCAACTGGTGGCCGCCCTGCCCGCCGTCGACGTGCTCGACGGCACGGCCGAGCGCATCCCCCTGCCCGACGCCAGCGTCGATGCCGTGGTGGTGGCCCAGGCCTTCCACTGGTTCGATGCGCCGGCCGCGTTGGCCGAGGTGCGCCGGGTGCTCCGGTCCGGCGACGGTCGTGCAGGGGGCCTCGGCCTCATCTGGAACGAACGGAACGAGCGGATCGACTGGGTCCGTCGGTTCGGCGAGATCCTCGTCGACGCGGCGGGGAGCAAGCCCTACGTGTCGGGCACCGACTGGTCGGCGGTGGTCGCGGCCGCCGGTGGGTACGAGCGGCTGCAGCATCAGACGTTCGCGTACGACCAGCTGATCACCGCCGACCGGTTGGTCACCCGCGCCGCCTCGACGAGCTTGGTGTCGGCCCTGCCCGACGACGAGCGGGCGGCCTGCCTGGCCCGGGTCCGCGAGCTGACCGACACCGATCCCGATCTGGCCGGTCGGGCCACGTTCGCCTTTACCTATGTGACCCACGGGTACCGGTGCAACCGGATTTGAACCAGCGGGCGCTGCTGGCATGGAGCGACCGCACCCGCCGGGACTTGCCGTGGCGCCGCACCCGTGATCCGTGGGCGATCTTGGTCAGTGAGCTGATGCTGCAACAGACCCAGGTAGCCCGCGTGGTGCCGAAGTACGAGGCGTTCATCGAGGCGTTCCCGACACCGGCGGACTGCGCCGTCGTGTCGGTTGGCGCGGTTGTCACGCTCTGGGCCGGGCTCGGCTACAACCGCCGGGCCGTCAACCTGCACCGCACCGCCACGCTGGTCGTGGCCGAGCACGGTGGACGGCTGCCGGACGACCTCGACCAGTTGCTGCGCTTGCCCGGCATCGGGCCCTACACGGCCAGGGCCCTGCTGGCCTTTGCGTGGGAACGCGACGTTGGTGTGGTCGACACCAACGCAGCCCGCGTGCTGGCCCGTGGGCAGGGTCGATCGTTGAGGCGGGGCGAGGTGCAGCAGCGCGCCGATGAAGCGGTCCCGACAGGATCGGGGTGGGCGTGGAACCAGGCCATGCTCGATCTCGGCGCAACGGTGTGCACCAGCCGTTCGCCCCAGTGTGGCGAATGCCCGCTGGCGCGGAGCTGTCGGTGGCACCGCGCTGGCAACCCTGAGCCGGACCCGGCCCGCGGCTCGGCCGGGGTCTCGACCGGCCAATCGACGTTCGAGGGATCGGACCGCCAGGGCCGGGGCCGCCTGGTCGACGCGCTGCGCCGGCAGGACGCGATCCCGGCCGGGCAGCTGGCGGGCGCCGCCGGCTGGCCCGACAACCCGATTCGCACCGCCGCCGCCGTCGCGTCCCTCGTCGCCGACGGCCTCGCCGTCGAGCACCCCGACGGATCGCTCACTCTCCCCTGAGCAAACCCCCCACCCGAACCTTCCCCCTTTTTGCGCACCCTGGTGCGGTTTTTCACACAAGGTTCGGGGATTGCCTCCTGCGGGTTGGTCAGGTCGAGAGGTGATCGAGGATCAGGCGGTTGACGATCTCGGGCTGCTCGACCTGCAGGAAATGGCCGGCGTCGTCGACGATCTCGACCCGGGATCCTGGTCCCGGCAGGTGGGTGAGAGCCCCGCTGGTGACCTCCCACCCGACGCAGCCGTCGTCGCGGCCGTGCAGATAGAGGGTGGGTTGGGGGGTCGGCGCGCTGCAGGCGTCCTGCTCGGCTTGCAGCTCGGACACCTGCAGCTCGGGCTGGAACATCGCCCGGTAGTAGCCGATGGCCGCCATCAGATGCTCGTGTTGGCCGAGGGCGTCGCGGACATGGGCCATGTCGTCGGCTCCGTCGTGACCGGGTGACCAGTCGGCCCAGAGTTGGGCCACGAAGTCGAGGTCGTTCATCCCGACGGCCATCTCGGCCAGGGGGTTCTGGAAGAAGAACATGTACCAGGACCGCCGCAGCTGCGGATAGGTCAGCATGGCCTCGAACATCGAAGCCAGCGGCGGCACCGCGGCAGTCACCACCCGGCGCCACCGATTGGGCGCGAGGGCGGCGGCGCCGTAGGTGGCCATGGCGCCCCAGTCGTGGCCGATGATGACGGCCTGGTCGTCGCCCCCCAATGCTTCGTGCAGCGCGTTGGCGTCGGCCGCCAGGGCGCCGATCTGATAGCGACCGTCGGCGGCCAGGGAGGTGGGCGCGTAGCCGCGCATGAACGGGGCCACCGCGTGATAGCCGGCGCCGGCCAGGGCCGGCAGCAGGTAGCGCCATCCCCACGCCGTGTCGGGGAACCCGTGCAAGCAGAGCGCCAGGGGACCCGACCCCGCTTCGAGGTAGGCGAAGTCGATGCCGTTGGCCTGGATGCGGCCGGTGGCCAGTGGAGTCGAGTCGGGAGTCGAGTCGGTGGTCATGGCGAGTGAACCTAGTCACCGTCCCGGTTGGGTGCTGCCAAGAGACAGTTGTCACATCGCGGGACAGCGACGAGGAACCATGATTACTCTGCGCACCAACGCAGGGGGATAACTACCGGGGGGTGAACGTTCCGTGAACGTGACGTTCTATGGGGTGCGGGGGTCAACCCCGTGCTCGTGTGAATCGAATCGGCGCTACGGCGGCAACACGGCATGCGTCGCGGTCGACCTGCCGGGCATGGATCCCATCGTCCTCGACCTCGGTACCGGGCTGCGGTTCTGGGGGGCCGACCTGCCGGTCGACGAGCCGTTC
>JAYUBX010000033.1:0-1786 GCA_043740665.1 Candidatus Neomicrothrix sp. | reverse complement strand
CCTCGACGGCGGCGGGGTCGAGATGGTCGCGGGCCCACGCTCGGGACACATCGGCCTCGATCAGCCAGGCCTCGTCGGCGGTGGTAGCCCTACCGCGCCGATAGGTATCGAGCATCTGGCGCACGCCGGCCTGGTCGTTCGACACGATGTCGGCGGCGAGGCGGCGGCAGTAGGGCAACAGATCGTCGTGATCGACGACCCGGTTGACCAGGCCCCATTCGTTGGCCACCTGGGCGTCGATGTAGTTGCCGGTCGTGCTCATCTCGCGAGCGCGGCGCACGCCGATCGCCTCGGGCAACAGCACCGTGAGGCCCCATCCGGGCATGACGCCGACCCGGGCGTGAGTGTCGGCGAAGCGGGACCGGTCGCTGGCGATCAGGAAGTCGCACGCCAGTGCCAGCTCGAGGCCGCCGGTGACTGCTACGCCGTTGACGGCGCCGATGATCGGCTTCGTGTGCGGCGGCAGGGGACCGAGAGCGTCCCTCGGCAGCACGAGCAGCGCATGGGCCGGCGACCGACGGCCCGAGCCAAGTTCCTTCAGGTCGACGCCGGCGCAGAACGACGGATCGGCCCCGGTGAGGATGATGACGTCGACGTCGTCGTCGGCCTCGAGCTCGGCGATCACCTCGGGGATTCGTTGCTGCAAAGCGCGGTTGAGCGCGTTGCGCTGGGCGGGCCGGTTCAGGGTGGCGACGGCGACCCGGTCGGCCACTTCGACCCGAACCAGGTCGCCGTCATCTGGCCGATTGCTCGATTCGGTGCCCGCATCGTCGTTCACTGGGTGATCAGCCTTCGTCGAGGTCGAGCGGGGGCAGGAAGTCGAAGGTCAGATCGCCGACGCGCACCAGGATCGACGAGATCCATCCGCCCATCGCCGAGAAGTGATCGTCGAGGATCGAACCGTCTTTGAGTGTGGCCTCGTCGAAGTCGTACGAGCCTTCGTAGCTGACCTCGATGGCGAATTCGGGGCTGTCCAGGTCGTGCTCGTAGTGCGTCTCGATGGTGGGTCCGGATCGTTCGAGGCGATGGGTGCCGATGGCCGGGCTCTGCTCGGGCAGCACGCCCAGGAGCATGGCCGGGTCGGGGCTCTTCTCGAGCCGCTGCACCCGCAAGGCGATCTCGATCTCGATGCGCGGCGGTTCGTCGATCGTCTCACCGATGTACCACGAGCGGTACGAGCTCTGCGCCCAGGTCGGCCAACCGAGGGTGATGTCGGCCTGTACCCGAGCCGGCAACCCCTCGCCCGGCAGCGAGTAGCTGGTCTCCCAGGTGGTATCGCCGAGCAGCACGTCGACCTGGAACCGCTCTTCGAACGCCTGACGCTCGAGGAGCGCGTTCTCGAAGGCGTCGCGTAGCGCGCCGATGGCATCGGTGAAGACGTGATCGAGCATGGTGCGGCGAGGCTATCGGGCCCGGTGGGATCCGAAGCGAGGGTGCTCAGCCCGGCTCGGGGCTCATCAGGGCGATGGCCACCGACATCCCCAGATTGCGGTGGCGCAGGGTCGCGATCTGTCGCCCGGGCTGCACCGCGTCCTTGGGTGCGCTCATCCCGTCGCCGAGGTACCCGCCCGTGGCATCGAGGTCGGCGACGGTCAGCGCCAGGCCGAAGAAGCCCGCCGGACCGTCACCGCTGGGCATCTCGGGCCCGACCAGCTCGAGGATCACCTCGCCGGCGCGGAAGAACGTCTGGCGCATGGGCGCGCCGTAGGTGTCGATGTGGCGCGTGCGCCGGGCGGCGAGGCCCGCGGCCCCGAACGCGGCGAGGGTGCGATCACAGTCCGGCGTC
>JAYUBX010000032.1:0-1704 GCA_043740665.1 Candidatus Neomicrothrix sp. | reverse complement strand
TGACCGCGGCCGTCGGTGGACCGGTGCGCCGCTTCTTGTCCGACCGCTACGCCGATCTGGCCAGCCGGCTCGATCCGCTGGTCGACGCTCGGTTGCTGGCCATCGTGAGCGCTGCCGTCGCCGCGTTCGATGACCTTGGTCCGTCCGACGGGGTGCTCGAACGACGGCTCGACGAGGCCTGGGCCGACGAGGCCACCACCCGGGTGCCGCTCGACGACGTGCTCTGGGGTCCCACCGATCGGGTGCCGTTTCCGGCTCGTCCGGTCGGACGTAGCCGACCACCGGCCGGCACGCGGGGCCACTTCGGGTGGAACTCGCGCCTGCTCGAAGACGAGATCGCGGCGAGTTGAACGACAACGTGATGGCCGAGCTCTGCGCCATGGAGCTGCTGTGCCGCTGCTCGTACGAGCATCCGGGCGAGCCGTGGTCGTTCCACCTGGCCCCGGCTCGCCACGTCGCCGACGAGGAACGCCACGCCGCCGCATCTTCCGCCGGCTGTTGGTGCAGCGGGGCTACGACGAGTCACGGCTGGTGCAGCACGGCGCCAACTACGAGTGGGCCTACGAATTTCCCGAGTGCGAAGCCGGCGGCAAGCGCGAGCTGGTGTGGCGCATCCTGATCATGTGCACCGTGCTCGAGGCGTTGGCCATCGACAAGCTGCCGGTCGAAATCGCCACCCGCGACTGGCTCGATCAGCCCGACATCGCCCCTGCCCTTGACTACATGGCGACCGACGAGCTGTTCCACTCCGAGAACGGGCTGCGCCTCACCCGCCAGCTGGGCGAGCACTACCAGTTCGACCCCATGCTCGAGCGCGAACGGGTGCACGGTCGCTTCTTCGGATCGCAGCGTGACATGCGCCTGCAGTATCTGGCCGAAGACCCCGACCGGGCGGCCTACGAGATTGCCATGGGTGATGGTCCGGACCCCGACGAGATGTCGTTCGTCTCGCGGACCGAGGTCGAGCTTCGCCGCCGCGCCGGATTCACCGACGACGAATGCCTGCAGGTCGACCGGTGGGGCTACAACCTGCCTCTCGACCCGGACTTCGCCACCTCGCGGGCAGGATCCAGCCCAACTCCTCAGGCGGTAGCCCGCGAGGATGCGTAGATCCAGGTCGGTCTCCGACCTGGATCTACGCCGGAGTGGATGCCGGCCGCTCGTCTTGTCCCGTCAGGGCCGGGTCGGCGGACCCAGGGTGACCCGCACCCGGGCGCCACCGTCCGCGGCGCGGCCGAGTTCGAGCGAGCCAGCCGCGCCGGCGGCCATGCGTCGCACGATGTCGAGACCGAGCCCGGTCGACCCGGCCCCGCTGGTGCCGCGCTCGACCGCGCCGCCGTCGGCGAAGCCGGGTCCCTGGTCTTCGACGATCAGCGTCCACGACGATCCCTGGTCGGCGACCGGACCGGGTACCACCGCCACCCGCAGGGCGGTGCCGTGGGGCGTGTGGGCCAGCACGTTGCCGAGCAGGGCGTCGAGGCTGGCAGTCAGGTTGTCGTCGGATACGGCGACCGCGCACGGACCATCGGGGAACTGCGACTCGACCCGGCGATCCTGTTCCTCGGCCAAAATCGACCAGAAGGCCAGCCGGTCCCGCGTCACCCGCCCCAGGTCACTCGACTCGTTCTGGTGGGCGACGGCGGGTCCCCGGGCCTGACGGATGAGCTGGGTGATCGCCCGTTCGAGCTCGTCGACATCGGCAGC
>JAYUBX010000031.1:0-8151 GCA_043740665.1 Candidatus Neomicrothrix sp. | reverse complement strand
CCGGCGTCCAAGACGCCCTGAAGCGGCTCGGCCAGCAGGTCGAAGCCGGTGGCGGCACCATCGCCAAGACCGATCTGTGGGGCCGTCGCCGGTTCGCCTACGAGATCAACCACAAGTTCGAGGGCATCTACGTGGTCCTCGAGATTGTCACCGAGGCCCGCGACCTCGAAGATGCTGAGCGAGCCCTCCGCCTCGCGGACGATGTCGTCCGCCACAAGTTGATGCGGTTGCCCGACAAGGAAGCGGCTCGCCGCGGCCTGCTCGGCGAGGCACCCGCCCCGGCCGACGCCGGATAGGGCAAGGAGACTCGACATGGCAAACGACAACACCGTGACCGTGGTGGGCAACGCCACCCGCGATCCCGAGCTTCGCTTCACGCCCAGCGGGCAGGCGGTGGCCACCTTCGGCCTGGCCGTCAACCGACGCTGGCAGAACCGCCAGACCCAGGAATGGGAAGAGAAGGTTTCCTTCTTCGACGTCACCTGCTGGGCCCAGATGGCCGAGAACGTGGCCGAGTCGGTCCAGAAGGGCACCCGCGTGGTGGTCACTGGTCGGCTCGAGCAGCGCTCGTGGGAGACCAACGACGGCGAGAAGAAGTCGAAGGTCGAGATCGTCGCCGACGAGGTCGGCCCCAGCCTGCGCTACGCCACTGCCGGCGTCACCAAGAACGAACGTCGGGGCGATTTCGAAGGCGGTTCGGGTGGTGGCGGCGGCAACGCCCCCCGCCCCGCCGCATCGAACGAGCCGCCGGCTTACAGCAACGATGAGGAGCCTTTCTGATGGCCAAGGTTGCCCCGAAGCGGGGGAAGAACAAAGACAACGCTCGTCGCAGCAAGAAGAAGATGAGCGTGCTCAACACCGAGCGCATCGACTACGTCGACTACAAGGACGTCAACCTGCTGCGTCGGTTCATGTCGGATCGGGCCAAGATCCGGGCCCGTCGCGTCACCGGCAACGACTCGCAGCAGCAGAAGGAGATCGCCAACGCGATCAAGAACGCCCGCGAGATGGCGTTGCTGCCCTACGCCAGCCGGGTCACCACCCAGCGCGGTGGGGGTCGTGACCGTGGCGAGCGCGGCGATCGTGGCGATCGCGGTCGGGCCGACGGCCCGCCGCCGCGCCCGGACGCGCCGCCGCCCGCCCCGGGTGACGAGCCGGCCGAGCTGCTCGAGCTCGATGTCGAGCTGACCACCGGCGACGAGGCCATTGCCGACGCGTTGGTGATCGACGGCGATCTGGTCGAGGCCGTCGTCATCGAGGAAGGTGAGGAGTAGATGAAGCTGCTGCTCCGTAGCGACGTCGATGGCGTTGGCAAGAAGGGTGACATCGTCGATGTGGCCGACGGCTTCGGCCGCAACTACCTGGTTCCCCGCGGCTTCGCCATCAAGGCGACCACGGGGGTCGAGGCCCAGGCCAAGTCGATGCGCCGCTCGCGTGACCTCAAGGACGCCACCGATCGTGGCGCCGCCGAGGAGATCGCCAAGACGCTGGTGCCGGCCGTGATTCTCATCACGGCCAAGGCCAGCGGCGAGGGCAAGCTCTTCGGCTCGGTCTCGGCCACCGACCTGGTCGATGCGGTCAAGGCCCAGACGGGGGTCGAGCTTGATCGCCGGACCTTGTCGCTCGACGAGCACATCAAGACGGTCGGCACCCACAGCGTGCCGGCCAAGCTGCACAACGATGTGCAGTTCCAGATCACGGTCGAGGTCGAAGCGGGCTGATCCGCGGCGACACCGGTCACCGCTTCGTGCGGGACCCGAAGGCGCCGGCCGATCCGGCGCCTTCGGCCGTTTTGGGCGTGGTCGGGCGAGTGCCCCGGGGATCCACCGTTCTTGTCGTACCCCCTGCGTACTGTCGCAAGACATGGTCCGCGTCCGAGCCCTACCACGATCCGAGAGGGTGACGCGCCCCACAGCTGCTGCCGGGTTGTCCACACCACGTACACAGCGTGGTCCCCAGAAGTATCGGGGTTGTTCCCCTTCCGTTCCACAGGGTCGATCGGTCATGGTGGGATCTTCATGAGCGCCTTTCCCGAAGATGCACCGAATTCCCGCTCGAGCGGCTCGGCCCGAGTGCTGCCCAGCAACCTGCAGGCCGAGGAGTCGCTGCTCGGCGCCATGCTGCTGTCCCGCGACGCCATTGCCATCGCGTCCGAGTTGCTCAGTGCCGACGATTTCTACAAGCCGGCTCACGGCCACATCTACGACGCCATCACGTCGCTCAACGCGGCGGGTGAACCGGCCGACCCGGTCACGGTGGCCGACGAGCTGCGTCGGGCCAGTCTGCTCGAGGCGGTGGGCGGCCCCGCCGCTCTCGTCAACCTGCAGGCGGCCACGCCGGCCACGTCCAACGCCGGGCGGTACGCCAAGATCATCGAGGAGCACGCCCTGCTGCGCCGCCTCATCCGGGTCGCCGGCGACATCGCCGAGATGGGCTACGACCTGCCCGACGATGTCACCAAGACGATCGACATGGCCGAGTCCATGGTGTTCGACGTGGCCCAGCGTCGGGTCACCGATTCGATGGACGAGATCCGCAACCTGCTCGATGCCAACCTCGACCGGCTCGAGCTGCTCTACGAGCGGGGAGAGTCGATCACCGGTCTGCCCACCGGGTTCGCCGATCTCGACGATCTGCTGTCGGGGTTGCAGCCCAACGCCCTGCTGGTGCTCGGCGCCCGCCCGTCGGCCGGTAAGACCGCATTGGCGCTGGGTATGGCCACTCACGCCGCCCTCGAGGCTCATCGCCCGGTGCTGGTGTTCTCACTCGAGATGAGCAAGCTCGAGCTCACGCAGCGCATGTTGTGCTCCGAGGCGCGAGTCGACTCGAAGCGGGTGCGCAACGGCAAGCTCACCGAGCCCGACTGGGAGAAGATCGCCCACGCCACCGGGCGCCTGGCCGACGCCCCGATCTGGATCGACGACAACCCCAACCTCACCATCATGGAGATCCGATCGAAGGCCCGCCGGCTGAAGGCCCGCACCGGTGATCTGGCGCTGGTCGTGGTCGACTACATGCAGCTCATGACCGGCCGATCGTCGGCCGAGAACCGTCAGGTCGAGGTGTCCGAGATCAGTCGCGGCCTCAAGATCCTGGCCCGCGAGCTCGAATGTCCGGTGCTGGCCCTGTCGCAGCTCTCCCGCGGCCTCGAGCAGCGCCAGGACAAGCGCCCGATGTTGGCCGACCTGCGCGAGTCGGGCTGTCTCACCGCCGACACCCGAGTGACCCGGGCCGACACGGGCGCCGAGGTCACGATGGGCGAGCTGCTCGAATCGGGCGAGCAACACGTGCCGATCTGGACGCTCAACGAGAACTACCGCTTGGTACGGGGCGAGATCACGCGGGTGTTTCCGAGTGGCATCAAGACCGTCTACGAGTTGCGGCTGGCATCGGGCCGCGCGGTCAAGGCCAGCGGCAACCATCCCTTCCTTGCCCTCGAGGGTTGGTTCCCGCTTGAGAAGCTCGACGTCGGCGATTGCATAGCGGTTCCTCGATCGGGTGATTGGCCCGCCTCGGTCGGCCAGGACGAGGTTGCCGAGGACACCGTGCCGCGCGATCTGTGGAGCTACATCCGCAAGTGCCTGCCGCACCACAACCTGACGCTGGGCGACGTCGAGCAGCGCCTGGGCATCGACGACTTCACCGACTCGTTCTACGCCAACCCGCTGACTCGCTCGCAGGTGGCCCGGCTGGCCGAGGTCGTGCCCGATCCCTTGCTGGCTGATCTGGCGGGCAGCGATGTGCGGTGGGACACGATCGTGAGTGTGACCGAACTGGGTGACGAGCCGGTGTTCGATGCCACCGTGCCCGGCACCCACAACTTCGTGGCCGACGGCATCATCGTGCACAACTCGATCGAGCAGGACGCTGACGTCGTCATGTTCATCTACCGCGATGAGGTCTACAACCCCGATTCGCCCGACCGGGGCACCGCCGAGATCATCGTGAGCAAACATCGCAACGGTCCCACCGGCATGGTTCGGCTGGCCTTTCTCGATCACTACACGAAGTTCGCCAATATGGCCAAGGGTTCCTGACCCGGCGCACGGCGCCAGGTCGGGGTGCTGGTGTCGATGAAGGTGCCGGATCTGGTGGACGCGGGTGGCTGACCGGCGTTCGTCCATGGCCGGAAAGCGGGTCTACGTCGGTTACCTGGCCGCTCAGACGGTGCTGGGCATCGGGTGGTGGATCGCGTTGGCGACGTCGACCACGGTCCGGTCGTCGTTCGAGCTCATGGCCGATCACCACGCGGTGATGGACGCGTTCGTCTTCGCCGATGTGGCGGTGGTGGTCGTCGGGTCGGCCCTCAGCGCCTGGGCGATCGAACGCGAGGTGGCATGGGCCGTGCCCATGGTGGCGTTCACCGCTGGTGGCATCGTGTATCCCACGCTCTACCTGTTCGGATGGGTCTCGTTCACCACGGTTGGCTCGCCGCTGTTGGCAGCCATGATCGCGGTGTCGACCCTTACGTGTTGGGTGGCGTTCCAGATTTGGCGAAACCGATCCGTGCTGGCGGGGTGGCACTGACCCGGGCCACCGATGAACCGTTCGAGCGCGGGAAGGTCTGGGCTGACCGGGGGCTGTGGCTCAGGCGTCATCTGGGCGGCGGCCACCGTCGGGAGCACCATCGAGGAGTCCCCCATGTCCGAGTCCAATGCCGACCACATCATCACCGTGCTGCGCGAGGGTCACGACGACCTCGACGCTGCCGCCCAGTTGCGGCCGACGGCGGTCGAGATCCTGGTCGACCGCATGAGTGAAGGTTTGGCGTTCCTCGGCCACGCAGAGGCTATCGACGGATCCGCGATGGTCGGTCTGCACACCACCGAGCCCGATTGCGAGTTGATCCTGACCGTCACCGATGGGGTCGACCTCGCCGATCTCGACGCGACGATGTGGCTACCGGCCGAAGCCTGGCTGCGACTGCTCACCGGACGACTCGACGCCGGACCTCAGCCGGCGACAGTGGTCATCGAATCCGACGGGGTCACGCTCGACGATCTGTGTCGGGTCTTCCCGGGGTTCTGAGCGCTCAGGCCAGCGTGACCGGCTGTTCGGTGGTCCAGATGATGTGGACATCGCGGGTAGCGAACCGCCAGCCGGCGGGCGTGTGCTGGTAGGTATCGGCGTAGCGGATGGTGAGCACCAGGTCGCTGACGCCGTCGGTGCGGTTGGTCAGGTGGTGCGCTTGGCACGACGCGCCGCCGGTGGCGCGGTCTCCGTCGATTTCGGCGTAGTCGTTGGTCACCACGTGGAACGTCTGGTCGTAGCGACCCAGCCGTTCGGGGATCTCGGCCAACTGAGCCGTGCCCCGATAGACGGCGCGTTCGCCGTCGCCGCGTCGGGCCGTCAGGGTGGCGTTGGGCAGAAACAGATCGGTGAACCCGCTCGCATCGCGGCGGTCGGCCATCGAGGCGTAGGCCACCACCAGATCGTGCAGGGCCAGTCGGTCGGCGACGGTCGCGGAGTGCATCGGGTCACCTTACGGCCGAGCCTTCGTGCCGTCGGGATGATCTCGGGCGCTCGAGCGGTTGGAACGGCCCGCACCCCCCGGTGCTCCGGTCGTTGGCCGATGAGTGACAAATCGAGTGAGTAGTCGAAGCGAGAAGAGGTCGGTCGTGAAGGTCGAGATCTGGTCTGACGTGGTGTGCCCGTGGTGCTCGATCGGCAAGAGCCGGTTCGAGGCCGCGGTCGAGCGGTTCGAGCACGGCGACCAGGTCGAGGTGGTGTGGCGCAGCTTCGAGCTCGATCCGCAGGCTGCGCACCAGCACGACGGCGATCTGGTCGACCGGCTAGCCCAGAAGTACGGGATGACTCGCGACCAGGCTCAGGCGGCGCAGGCCCGGTTGACCGCGGTAGCGGCCGAGGAAGGCCTCGACTTTCGCTTTGATCGAGCCCAGAGCGGTAACAGCTTCGATGCTCACCGGCTGTTGCACCTGGCGGCCGAGGTCGGGCGGCAGAACGATTTGAAGGACCGCTTCTTCCGGGCCTACTTCACCGAGGGCGAGGCCATCGGAGAGCCCGAGACGCTGCGTCGGCTGGCGGTTGACGTCGGACTCGATCTGGGCGAGGTCGACCGGGTGCTGGCGGGCGACGCCTTCGCCGACGCGGTGCGGGCAGACGAAGCCGAGGCGGTTGCGCTGGGCGTGTCCGGCGTGCCGTTCTTCGTGGTCGATCGGCGGTTCGGCGTGTCCGGCGCGCAGTCGGCCGACCTGCTGCTCGACGTGTTGCGCCAAGCGTGGATGGATTAGCTGAGTTCGGTCGCCAGCGCGAGGGCATCGGCCAGGGCGCCTTCGATGCCGCCGAGGGCACTTGCATCGCCGATGACGTGAACCGGCAGTCCGGTGGCCCGGAACGGCTCGGCCACCTCGGCGGCAGACGTCCGTTCGGTCAGGATCACCGTTCGGGCGTCGACGAATCCGGCATCGAGCGTCGGCTTCCAGTGCACCTGGGCGGGGCGGTCCCCGGCGCTGGCGGTGATCTCGGTGAGGGTGGTGTCGGGTCGCAGCGTGATGCCGGCCTGCTCGACCTGGTGTACCAGGCGAAAGCGCCCGGGCGGGCCGAGCTCGGGGGCGAAAACCGATCCGGCTTCGACGACGGTGACCTGGTGGCCGCGTTCGGCGCAGAGCAGGGCAATGGACAAACCGGCCTTGCCGCCACCGACGACCACGACCGGCGACGCCACTCGTTCGTCGGCGGTTTCGAGCCACGGGCCGAGCTCGCCGGCCGTGACGACGTGGGCCAGATCGACGCCCGGCCGTTCGGGCCGGGTCCAACGGCCACCCGTGGCCACCACGATCTCGTCGATGGCCAGCGCGGCGACGACATCGGCGGTGATGGGTGCCCCCAAGCGCAGCTCGACGTCGGCCTGGGCGATCTGGCGAGTCTGCCAACCCAAGAACCGGTCGAGCACGGTGTCGGTATGGGCGGCCAACACCAGGGTGCCGCCGAGTCGATCAGCCGAGTCGGTCAGCACGACCTGGTGGCCTCGCTGAGCCAGCAGTCGAGCGGCCTCGAGGCCCGCCGGACCAGCCCCGACGACCAGTACCCGCCGGGGTGTCGCCGACGGCGGCAGTCGGTCAAGATCACCGTGGGCCGTAGCGGGGTTGGCGACGCAGGCCACCGATTCGCCGAGGAAGATGTTGCCGATGCAGCGGTACTGATAGATGCACGGCCGCACGTCGTCGATCCGATCGTTGGCCAGCTTGCGGACCAGATCGGGGTCGGCCAGTAGCGCTCGACCCATGGCGACGAAGTCGGTATCGCCTCGACCGAGCGCGGCTTCGGCGGCCTCGGGCTCGATCCGCCCGACGGTGATGACCGGGACCGGCACCAGCGCCTTGACCATGGCCGCGAACGGCAGTAACAGGCCCGGCTCGTGGGGTGTGTGAGCCTCGGTGACTCCGAGGGCGGCCCCGGCGTCGGTTGCCGCGCTCACGTGGATGGCGTCGGTGCCGGCCGCTACCGCCAGCTGGGCGACCTCGAGAAGATCATCGGGTGTCTCACCGTCGACCCGGAAGCGTTCGACGGCGTTGAGTCGACACCACACCGCCAAGTCATTCCCGACGCGGGCGCGCACGGCCGCCAGGACCTCAACGAGCAGACGAGCACGACCGACCACATCGCCGCCCCATCGATCGTCTCGCTGGTTGGTCGCGCGGGAGAGGAACGCATCGATCAGGTAGCCGTGACCGCCGTGGATCTCGACCCCATCGAGTCCGGCGGCGCGGGCTCGATCGGCGGCGGCGGCGAACTGCTCGATGACGAGAGCCAAATCGTTGTCGTCGGCGACGCGATAGGTGGTGGCCGACCGGGTTCCGGTGAAGGGCCGGATCATGGCGTCGAGTTCGGTGGGCGTGACCATGGCCGACAGGCGGTCCGGCCGCAGCCGTGGAGGGATCGACGGCACCAGCATCGGCCGGCCTTCGGCGATGTCGAACAGCGAGTTGGGTCCGTCGTGCACGAGTTGGGCGACCAGGCGGGCACCGTGGCGGTGGACCCGTTCGGCCAACGATCCGAGGCCGGCCACAAATCGATCTTCGGAGATCGCCGTTTGGCACGGTGCGTAGGCACCCGTCGGGTACGAGACGGCGACCGATCCGATCATCACCACCCCGACGCCACCCCGGGCCCGTGCTTCGAGGTAGGCCG
>JAYUBX010000030.1:0-8882 GCA_043740665.1 Candidatus Neomicrothrix sp. | reverse complement strand
CCCAGAGGTTTCGGAACTTGACGCCCTGACGTTGCTCGTAGCCGTCGGCCAGGTCGGCGAAGCGACCGGGCTGATCGCCGTAGTACGAAAGGAACACGTCGAAATCTCGGTGGCCGCGGGCCCATGAGGTTATGGCGGCACGGTCACCGGCCGAGCTGTACACGAGCCAGTTGCTCGGTGACCGATCCTCGGGCGATGGGGGCATCGGGTCGGTTTAGTCGCCGATCTCGACCCGGGCGCCGGCCGAGGCGTGCACGGTCCAACCTTCGGTGAGCGCGCCCGGCTCGGTCAGGGCGACGACGCAGCCGCCGAACCCGCCGCCGGTCAGGCGGGCGCCATGGACGCCGGGCATGCTCACCAGTCGATCGACCAGCGCATCGACGACGACGGTCGAGGCACCGAAGTCGTCACGAAAGCTGGCATGGCCCGCGGTCATCGCCCGACCGGCCCGGCCCAGGTCGGCCGACCGGAACGCGTCGGCGACCTCGATCACGCGGGCGTTCTCGGTGACGACGTGTCGGGCCCGGGCGCGCACGATGGGATCGGCCAGACCGCTCAGATCGGCGAGGGTGGCGTCACGCAGCGGTCCGATCACGCGCTCGGCCGATTCGAGCTGGGCCCGGCGCTCGGCGTAGGCCGACGTCGCCAGTTCGCGCGCTTGGCCCGAATGGATCACCACGATGTCGAGGTCGGCGGGCACCGGCACGGGGTCGAACGCACCGGTGCGGAAGTCGATGAGCAGCGCGTGGCCCGCCACGCCGGCGGCCGAGGTGAGCTGGTCCATCAGGCCGCAGGGCACGCCCGAGGCCAGCTGCTCGGCTTGCTGACCGGCCCGGGCCAGGTCGATCGGGCCGAGCGGTGACCGCGTCGGGTCGGCGGCCTCGAGCACGAGGGCCACGGCCAGTTCGAGGGCTGCGCTGGACGACAGGCCGGTGCCGACCGGGATGGTCGTCGAGATCTCGCCGTCGATGCCGATCCGGGGTGCGAGCACGGCCACTACGCCGGCGACATAGCGACCCCACGCCGGGGTGACCGCGGCGGGATGGTCGATGACCAACGGCAGGTCGACCTGGCCGGGAAAGCCCGCTGATCGCAACCGGATCCGGTCGTCGAGCGCCCGCCCGACGATGGTCGTACCCAGGTCGATGGCCATGGGCAGCGCCAACCCGCCGACGTAGTCGGTGTGCTCACCGATCAGGTTCACCCGTCCCGGGGCGTGGGCGCGGATCGTGGCGGTCACCGGCCCGCCACCTCAAGCATCTCGAAGGGTGGCGGCGGCCACGGTGGGGTTGACCGGGTTGAAATAGACGTGGCTGCCCAACTCGCCGGCGGCGACGAAGCGAGGTGTGCCCGGACCGCGGTAGAGCGGAGCGATGTGGGCGTGCACCCAGGCCGATGGCCAGTCGGCGGCGTCGCTCGGTCGCTGGTGGAACCACAACATGTAGGGCATCGGTCCGTCGAACAGCCGGTCGAGGCGTCCGAGCACATCGACCAACAGGCCGGCCAGCTCCTCGCGTGATCGGTCGTCGAGCGACGGCAGGTCGGGTTGTTGCCGTTCGGGCGCCAGCACCAACGCGTAGGGCCACGTGGCGGCCTGGGGCACCCACGCCCGCCAATCGCCGTGGCGCGCCACCAGTCGGTCGCCCGGAGCGTCGGGTCCGAGGCCGGCGTGCACATCGCCGGAGCGCAACTCGTCGAGGGCGCGTGGGGGCACGGTGTCGAACCCGTAGATCTGGCCGTGGGGGTGAGCGATGGTGGCGCCGACCTCGGGACCGCGGTTCTCGAACACCAGCACATACGCCACGTCGTCGCGTGCGCCGAGGGCGGCGGTGCGCTCGGCCCACAGGTCGACGACAAGACGGGCGCCGGCCACGCCGAGGGTGGCGAAGGTGGCGTCATGGTCCGACGTGTAGAGCACGACCTCGGCTCGGGCGTCCGAGATGGGCGGCCAGCGGTTGGCGAACCAGCGCACGTCGTAGGGATCGGGGGCCTCGATGCCTCCCGGGCAGAACGGGCACTCGTCGACGGGCAGGTTCGGTCGTCCCTGCCGCGCCGCGACGACATAGGCGACGTCGCCCGTCAACGGATCGACCCGGTAAGGGTCCGAGGCGGGCGAGTCGACGGGATCGGTGTCGGTCACGCTTGGCGTCGCATGGGCACGTGCGGGATGTCGTCCTCGAGGAACTCGTCGCCGTCGACGACGAATCCGAAATGCCCGTACCAGTCGGCCAGGCGGGCCTGGGCCTTCAGCACGCTGGGGCCGTCGATGCGGGCCAAGGCCTCGCGCATCAGCCGAGCGCCGACGCCGGCCGACCGCACCACGGGTCGGGTGACGACCCGACCGATCTCGGTGGGGTCTTCGGGCCCGCCATCTGGCGGTGGCAGGATGCGTAGGTAGCCCACCACGTTGCCGCCTTCTTCGATCCACAGGTGACGACACGTCGGCTCGCGGTCCCGGCCGACGAACACGTCGACCCGCAGTCGCAGGAGCTCGTACGACGTCTTGGGTCGCAGGTCGGCGAACGCCGCGTCGTGGATCGTCACAGGGCGACGACCGTAGCGGGGCTCGGCGGGCTCCGGCATCGCTGCCGGCAGTCGTCTCTTGACCCCGCGGTCAAGTTGCGTCAACCATGACAGCCATGCGAGCACTGAGCAACGGCATCGAGATCGAGTTCGAGACCTTCGGAGACGCCGGTGATCCGCCGCTCCTGTTGGTGATGGGTCTCGGCGCCCAGCTGGTGTCCTGGGACATCGAGCTGTGCGAGAGTCTGGTCGATCGGGGCTTCTACGTGATCCGGTTCGACAATCGCGACGTCGGGCTGTCGACCAAGGTGCCGGTCGACGAGAACCTCGACGTGATGGCCGAGATGATGAAGGCCCTCGCCGGCGAGGCTCCGGCCGCGCCCTACCGGCTGGCCGACATGGCGGCTGATGCCGTGGGTCTGCTCGACCACCTCGGCATCGATCGGGCGCACCTGGTGGGTGCATCGATGGGCGGCATGATCGTTCAGCAGGTCGCCGTCGATCATCCCGAGCGGCTGCTGTCGCTCACGTCGATCATGTCGACGACCGGCGATCCCGATGTCGGCCAACCCAAACCTGAGGTCTTGGCCGTCCTGCTCGACCCGGCGCCGGCCGAGCGTGACGCCTACATCGCGCACAGCGTCGAGGGCAGTCGCACCATCGGCAGCCCCGAGCACTTCGACGAGGATCGGGCCGCGGTCAAGGCCGGCCAGTCGTTCGATCGCTGCTACTACCCGCGGGGTACCGCCAACCAGCTGATGGCGATTCTGGCGTCAGGCAGCCGCACCGAGGGTCTGCGGAAGCTCGACGTCAAGACGCTGGTCATCCACGGTGACGTCGACCCGTTGGTGACGGTGTCGGGCGGCGAACGCACCGCCGAGGTGATCCCGGGCGCCGAGCTGATGATCCTCGAAGGGATGGGCCACGACGTGCCGGTCTTCTACTGGCCACAGATCATCGAGGCCATCACCGGCCTGGCCGCCCGCTCGACGGCGGCGGCCTGATGGGCCCGCTCAACGGCGTGAAGATCCTCGAGATTGCCGGCATCGGGCCGGGGCCGTTCGCGGCCATGATGCTGGCCGACATGGGTGCCGACATCATCCGGGTCGATCGGGCCCAATCGGTGATGGGCGGCGATCCTGCCGCGCCGCCGTCCGACGTGTTGAACCGCGGTCGCCGCTCGATCGGCATCGACCTGAAGAACCCCGATGGCGTGGCCACCCTGCTCGACCTGGTCGAGTCGGCCGATGCCTTGATCGAAGGGTTCCGGCCCGGCGTCGCCGAGCGGCTCGGCTTCGGTCCTGACGTCTGCCTGGCCCGCAATCCCAAGCTGGTGTTCGGCCGCATGACCGGGTGGGGTCAGACCGGCCCGTACGCCCAGGCCGCCGGCCACGACATCAACTACATCGCCCTGGCTGGCGCCCTCGAGCCGCTGGGTCGGGCCGGAGAGAAGCCGACGCCGCCGCTCAACCTGGTCGGCGACTTCGGCGGCGGCGGCATGCTGCTGGCCTTCGGGGTGGTGTGCGCGCTGCTCGAGGCCAAGTCGTCGGGCCAGGGTCAGGTCGTCGACGCCGCCATGGTCGACGGTTCGGCCGTGCTCATGACCATGTTCCACGCGTTCACCGCCATGGGCATCTGGGAACCCGAGCGCGGCACCAACCTGCTCGACACCGGTGCGCACTTCTACGACGTGTACGAAACGAGTGACGCCAAGTTCGTGTCGATCGGTTCGATCGAGCCGCAGTTCTACGCCGAGCTGTTGCGTCTCACCGGGCTCGACGCCGACGACAGCATGCCTCGCCAGCAGGATCGCACCCAGTGGCCGGCACTCAAGGAGCGCTTCACCGAACTGTTCCTGACCAAGACGCGTGACGAATGGTGCGAGATCATGGAGCACACCGACGTGTGCTTTGCTCCGGTGTTGTCGATCGCCGAGGCACCCCAGCACCCCCACAACGTCGAGCGGGGAACGTTCGTCGAGCGCAACGGTGTCGTGCAGCCGGCTCCGGCACCACGGTTCAGCCGCACGGTCGCCGAGATCCAGCGGCCGCCGTCGTTCGCCGGCCAGCACACCGATGAGGCTCTGGCTGACTGGGGTATCGACGCCGCCACCGTCGCCAAGCTCCGCGAGACGGGCGCGGTCAAGTAGCGGTGGCCGTGCCCGGCGAGCCCCTGCACCTGTTGGGCTACTGCCTCGGTGGCCACATCCTGCTCGAGGCGATCGGTCAGTTGCAGAGCAGCGGCCGCCACCCCGCCTACGTCGGGCTGATCGACTGCTGGTACCGACCGCCGGCCCACTGGGTCGACCGGGGCATCTACAGCCGTTACGGGGTTGCGTGGTTCCGTCGGGTGCGCCTCCAGGCCGGCCGGATGGCGCCGCCCGCTCCCGAACCGCTGGCGGTCATCCTGCGCTCGTGGTTGGTTCGTCTCGCCCGCACTACGGGCCGGGCTCTACGTGGGCGTACGCCGGCTCGTCAGCGGCCCAGCATTCGCAATTGGCCGGGCCAGCACCTCGCCTACAACTGGTTCTATCCCCGCCTGCTCGTGCCGGTGCACCTCTACAACTCGCAGGACTCGGTCGAGTTGATCGGCCAGCACCGCATCAGCGGTCCCGCCGCGATCTCACCCCGATAGCGTGGCCCGGTGGCAACCCTCGTGACCTTCCATGCTCATCCCGACGACGAGTCGATCGCGACCGGCGGCACCATGGCCAAGGCGGTCGCCGCCGGCCACCGCGTGGTGCTGGTGACCGCGACTCGGGGTGAGCACGGCGAACCGGTGCCGGGGGTGCTGGCCGATGGTGAGCCGCTGTGGCAGCGCCGGGTGGCGGAGACGCACCAGTCGGCCGAGGTCCTCGGTGCTGACCGGGTCGAGTTCCTGGGCTACGAGGACTCGGGCATGGACGGTGAACCCACCAACCAGGACCCGGCCTGCTTCTGGCAGGCCGACATCGACGAGGCGGCCGAGCGACTCGTCGCCATCCTGCGCGACGTCGATGCCGACGTGCTCACGATCTACGACGATCACGGCAACTATGGCCATCCCGATCACGTGCAGGTCTACCGGGTGGGCAAGCGGGCCGCCGAGATCATGGGCCTCGAGCACGTGTACCAGGCCACCATGAACCGCGACCAGATCCTGCGCAGCATGCGCGAGCGAAGCGATGTGTTCGAGTCGATGGCTGACGAGGATCGACCCCAGTTCGACGAGAACACCGACATGGGTTCGCCCGAGGCGATCATCACCCACGCAGTCGACGTGTCGGGGTTCGTCGACGCCAAGCGTGGTTCGATGCGGGCCCACCGCAGCCAGATCGACGAGAAGCACTTCTTCCTCGCGCTGCCCGACGAGGCCTTCGCCCAGGCCTTCGGCACTGAGTGGTTCATCGCGCTCGGCCAGACCCGACCTGACGGCGCTGCGTTCGCCGACGATCTGTTCGCCGGCGTGTCCAACCCGAGCTGATGGCGCGCATCTGGTTGGTGCGCCACGGCCATGCCGCCGCCGGATTCAGTGAGGATCACGATCCGGGGCTCGATGAACTGGGTCGGGCCCAGGCAGCCGCGGTGGCGATCGCCCTCGAGCCGTTCGGGCCGATGCCGATCGTGGTCAGCCCGCTGCTTCGCACCCTCGAGACGGCCGAGCCGTTGACCCGCGCCTGGCGGGTCTCGGCGCGGGTCGACGAGCGGGTGGCCGAGGTTCCGTCACCGACCGACGATCTGGCCGAGCGGGGTGCCTGGCTGAGCCAGGCCATGGCCGGTACCTGGGCCGACCTGGGCGCCGACCTCGAAGCGTGGCGTGACACGCTCGTGGCCGCCGTGATGGCCCTGCCGGTTGACACGGTGGTGGTCAGTCACTTCATCGCCATCAACGCGCTCATCGGCTCGGCCATCGGCGACGATCGGGTCGTGCACGTGTCGTTGGGAAACGGCTCGATCACCACGCTCGACACGTCGGCTGCGGGCTCGGGCTCGGGCCTGTCGGTGGTCCAGATCGGCGTCGAAGCCACGACCCAGGTCACGTGATGGACGCCACCGAACCTCAGGCTTGGACACATACCGGCTTCGCCCAGCAGATCGTGTTCGGCGTGGGCGCCCTCGACCGGTTGGGCGACCTGCTGAAGTCCGTCGGGGTGCGTCGCGTGCTGTTGATCACCACCGCGGGTCGCGCCGCGTCGGACGACGGTGCCCGGGTCACCCGCGGCATCGGTCGCTCGCTCGAGTCGACCTTCGCCGAGGTGACCTCGCATGTGCCCACGCCAATGGTGCAGGCCGCCGTGATGCAGGCCCGGCGCGACGGGGTCGACGGCATCGTGTCGTTCGGTGGGGGATCGGTGGCCGACACGGCCAAGGCGGTGTGCTTCTTCACCGAGCAGGAGCGCGGCACGCCCGGTTCGTCGTTCGCTGACCGGCCGGTGCTGCCCCATGTGTCGATCACGACGACCTACAGCGGGGCCGAGCTCACGCCCTTCTTCGGGATGACCGATCCCATGACCCGACAGAAGAGCGGGGCCGGCGGCCCGACCATCGCGCCCATCGCCGCCATCTACGACCCCACGTTGACGCTGTCGACGCCGGCCCGGATCAGTGCCGAGACGGGCATCAACGCGCTGGCCCACTGCGTCGAGGTCGTGTGGTCGCCGCACCGCAGCCCCGAGGCCGAAGCCACCGCGCTGGCCGGCGCGCGGCGGATCGCCGATGCGCTGCCCCGAGTCGTCGACGACCCCGCCGACCTGGCCGCCCGCGCCGACATGCTGCAGGGCTCGATCCTCGCCGGTCGATGCCTGCAGAACGCGTCGATGGGAGTGCACCACGGGCTGTCGCAACTGGTCGGCGGCCGCACCGGCATCGCCCACGGGCTGGCCAACGCCATCGTGTTGCCGGCGGCCATGGCCTACAACGCTGACGTGGCCTCCGATGCGCTGGCCCGGCTGGCCGACGCCTTGGGCGTCGACGACGCCACGGCTGCTGTGGCCGCGCTGGTCGAGCGCGTCGGCCTACCCACCAGGCTCAGTGATGTCGGCGTCGGCGACGACGACATCGAGGCGGTGGCCCGGCTGTCGCAAAGCAACGGCAACGTGCGGGCCAACCCTCGGCCGGTGTCCGAGGACGACGCGCGGGCCATCCTCGAGTCGGTTTTCTGAGCCCGACGGGGCAACTGACTTGGCGGGTACGCCCCTAGCATGCGCCCCATGACCGAACCGATCTATGCCCCGAGTCCCTGGGAACCCATCGCCGACCACGTCGAGCGTTACTTGGCCACCGACGGCGACGACGGCGCCGTTTGGGAAGGCGCTCCCACCATCATCCTGACCACGACGGGTGCCAAGTCCGGTCAGATCCGCCGCACACCGCTGATCCGGGTGAAGGACGGCGACAACTACCTCGTCCTGGCGTCGATGGGTGGCGCCCCGGCGTCGCCCAACTGGTACTTCAACATGGTGGCCAACCCCGAGGTCACCGTGCAGGACCGCGCCGAGGTGCACGAGCTGGTCGCCCGCGTCGCGTCGCCCGACGAGAAGGCCGCGCTCTGGCCTCTCGCCACCGCCGTATGGCCCGCCTATGACGACTATCAGGCCAGCACCGAGCGCGATATCCCGCTGGTGATCTGCGAGCCCCGATGAGCGCAGCACCGGCGGTGTCGGGCCCCACCCGCTCGGCCCGCCGGTGGGCGCCCCAGGCCCTGGCCGTGGCCTTCCTCGCCAGCGGCGTGATCCACCTGGTCAAGCCGAGTGTGTTCGAGCCGCTGATCCCGAAGTCGATGCCGGGTCCGAAGGAACTGGTCTACGTCACCGGCGTGGCCGAACTGATCTGTGCCGCCGGCCTGTTGGGTCGGGCGCGGCGGGCGGGCCCGGCCAGCGTCGCCGTGCTGCTGGCGGTGTGGCCCGGCAACGTGCAGATGGCGCTCGACGTCACCGCCAACGCCGGCCCCGGCGACACGGCCAAGGTCGCGGTCGTGTGGGCCCGGCTGCCGTTGCAGATCCCGATGATCTGGGCCGCCCTGCAGGATCGTCCGCCGTCGCGGCGATAGCCTCGAACCATGGCTGACCACAACCGCCCGAAGTGGCGAGGCATCAATCACCTGGCCCTCGTGACGCCCGACATGGACGCCACCGTTCGCTTCTACCACGGCGTGTTGGGCATGCGGGTGGTGGCCTCGTTGTCGAACGGGCCCATGCGGCACTACTTCTTCGAGATCGGCAACCAGAACACGGTGGCCTTCTTCGAGTGGGACGGCGCCAACGTCGACACCGAGAGCGTGGTCAAGCCGGCCGGCATCCCGCCGACGTTCCCCACCCAATTCGACCACATCTCGTTCAACCTGCCCGACGAGCAGGCCCTGATCGATCTGCAGACCCGGCT